>JAPLWA010000005.1 GCA_026396835.1 Candidatus Falkowbacteria bacterium | reverse complement strand
GCAATGGTCGAGTTTGTATAAACGTGCATTTGTAATATATTTCACCTCCTTACTAGTTTAGCTACTTTAATTATAGCCCCATGGGCTACGCCATCAAACGCACACGCCCGCTACCGCGGGCGGTTTTTGGATAATAAAAAACACCCCTGCAAAACGCAGGGGTGTTTTAAATAATCTATTCGAGATATTTAAATGACTGAACCATTTTACTAAATAGCTCTATCTTAGCTTTGTCACCTGTTTCCATTGTAACAACATAGTCCAAGTTGCTTTTCTTGCTAACAATAAATGCAATGACACCCTGTCCATCCTGATACTTATAAGTACCCATTGTTATATCCATAGCATCAATCTGCTTGGTAACTAAATCCTGCATACTAAAATCTCTTTTAGTCTCTGACCAATATTTAGCGCCATGCTCTGTCAACATTTTTGAGTCAAGTACTTCCATGGCTACTTGATAAATCTCTCCTTCTCCTGAATCACTATTAGCCTTCTCTCCAAAAAATACTTTTCTTGGTCCAATCTTAGAGCTAACGGCCGTACTCCATCCATAAGGCATTGTAACAGAATAACCAAGGTCTTTATTTGTATATTCTTTATTATTGTTATCGAAAAAGGCAACTATGTCATTAATTTGCTGACCCGCGTAGTCTTTAACTAAGTCAGTTAAGCTTGAGATTTTCTTTAAAGTATCGTTACCAACAACATAAATAGTGCTAGATAAGTCTCTAATTAAACTTCCTTCCTTATAAGCTTGATCGTTAATAACTTTTCCATTATACAAATTAAGAGTTGCCTCTGGAACATTTTCTATTTTAAAACCACTGTATCGAGCTCGTAGCTGCTTAATGTCTTTAATTTTACTTTTTACTCCATTTTTTACAGCGTAAATAGTTGGATAGCTTTTACCAGTACTTCGAATAAGAGCTTCTCGATTAGCTAAATTTTCTCTCATTATCTTATCTGCCACAACATCAACTGATGAGACATCACTTCCTGTGTTTGACTCTGTTCTTGGTTGAATAGTGCTTTGGGTGGTACTTTCTGTGCTTGTTCTTGGCGTACTAACAATAGCTGAGGCATGATTAGTCGCAAAGAATACTAAAAACCCCGCAATGAAAACATAAAACAGTTTTCTTGTGTTCATATTTTTAATAAATAATGATTAAGAATTAAATTATATTCTTAGTATAGCACACAAAAACACATTTGTCAACGTAAAAACAGCAAATTAGTCCTTTAAACATCTAACCGAAGCTCCAGTAGCTTTATCATAACTAGTTAAATATGCCGCTGAATCATTGCTGGTCATATCTCTTGCAATCGCGTGTGTATTGTCGTCGCCGTCTGTTAATGCAGACCAAAAAACAGCCGCATTATCAGTCGAGACTCCATCATTAAAAAATTGAAGAGCGCCAGCAGAATCATAAAAACCACCCGGCAAAGCATTGAAACCAGAACTATTACAATTAGCTATCGGATCTGTGCCGTTGTCGCAAGACTCTTTTAGCCAATGCGTTAAACCCGCTTCTTTTAATTTACCACCCAAATCATCACCATCACCATCACCACCTTGGCCATTAATTGATAAATAAAAAGTTAAAATAGAAAAATCACTTTCAGAAGGTACGTGCCAACCAACAGGACAGATCCCGCGATGAACTTCTGCTACATCATCAACACAATCGTGATAGATGCCACCATCCTCACAAGTATCATCGTCACAACAAGCAGGCAAAGCCATCACTGTATGCCATTGATACAAAGCTCCATATTCTTGGCAGTTGGCTGCCAAGTTATCAACGCAATACTTGTCTATAATATTTGGCATGACGACATTATTCTGGCCATACGCAACAGGAATCATATAGCCAATTCGTAAATTTTCTTTCATCCAACATTGATCACCAATTTTTACAGTTGGGTAGGAAATACCGCCGTAATAAATTGTTACGCCACAGTCTGTGTCATTACTGTTAGAAATGCCGCGCGGTGTGGCATAAGCCATGCCGCCAATCAAATCTCCGGCCTTCCCGCCTAAACAAAACGATACAACATATGATGTTCCAATTTGCTCATAGGAAAAAGCATTTTGTTCAGGTGAGCAGTTGCCATCATTGGGCGTTGGAGCACTTGGCACAGACGCCATGTAAGTAATTAAACCATCGGGTGACTTTAATGCTTCACCAGAAGTTACAAGAGTAGGGTAGGCGCCGTTTCGATTATAATACATTTCCAATGCTGAGCTTAATTGCTTTACGTCAGCCACTCTTTTTGAATCACGTGATTTAACACGAGAACTATTTAAAGAAATAATTGCCATGGTAGATAAAACTGCAATTATTGATATAACAACCATTAGCTCAACAAAGCTAAAACCTTTTTTATATTTTAGTGATAAGTAATTCATAATATATTACATTATACATTAGATTTACTATTTTTTCACACTAAGCATTCTTAAAAAAAATTAAAACACCCTAAAAAATAGGGTGTTTTAATAAAAGTGGGCACACAAGGATTCGAACCCTGGACCCCCTCGGTGTAAACGAGGTGCTCTAACCAGCTGAGCTATGTGCCCGAAAATAAATTTTAAATCTACATCTCACCTTCCCACTCTTTATAAAAATGTTCAAGATACTTTTCCATAAACTCGTGTCTGGCACTTGCCATCTCACGACCACTAACCGTATTCATTCGATCTTTTAATAATAGCAGCTTTTCATAAAAATGGTTTATAGTTGTTGACTGCTTGCTGCAATAACTTTCCTTACTTTGATTTGCCTCTGCCTCTGTTTCAGGATTATACATTTCTCGCTTCATAAATCCTCCATAGGCAAAGGTTCGTGCAATCCCTAAAGCACCAATCGCATCAAGCCTATCAGCATCTTGTACAATTTTACCTTCAAGTGTTTTTATTCCGTTAGTTGCTGCGGCGCCCTTAAACGATACATTTAAAATAATATCACAAACCTGATCAATAATCTCATGAGATACCTCATAACGTTCGAGCATGGCTTGAGCTTTTTTTGGCCCAACGCTTTCATCACCATCATGAAATTTCCAATCTGCAATATCGTGTAACAATGCGCCGAGTTCCACTACAAACATATTGGCTTTTTCTTTTTCAGCAATGTGTTTAGCAGTATTGTAAACTCGAAGAATATGCCACCAATCATGACCAGAAGCTTCGCCGCTAAATTCAGCTTTAAGCTCTTCTATTATTTTTAAAATAATTTGTTCTTGGTTCATATTCTTTTGTGCGGATAGGGAGACTTGAACTCCCACAGGGTTGCCCCCACAAGCCCCTCAAGCTTGCGTGTCTACCATTTCACCATATCCGCCTGCGCTTCGCTATCGCTCAGCTTCGGCGGACAAGTCCGCTAAACCGACAGGGAAGAGCCTACCCACCGAAGCTTCAGCGTAGGTGGGCAACAAAAGTGGCCGATAACAAATAATAAATTATCTTGTCACCCGCCACTTTTAAATTTCTATTAAACAGTTTTCTTTTCTTTCAAACGCTTATTGTAGCCACGGCGCAAATAATAAAGTTTAGCGCGCTTAACATCAGCCTGTTTCTTGATTTCAATCTTAGCAATTGTTGGCAAAGATAAAGGATAAATCTTTTCTACCCCAACACCATCAGAAATTTTTCTTACTGTAATAGTAGAACCAATTTCTTTACCATGCTTACGGGCAATAATAATTCCTTCGAAGTATTGCAAACGTTCTTTTTCCTCGCCCTTAGGATTAAGTTCTTTAATCTTCTGATAGACTCTAATAGTCATACCTGGCTTGAGATCAATCTTTACATCTTCAAGACTTTTTGTTGTATCGACAGCTTTTTGGGCGACTGCCTTTTTAATTGTTCTGGCCATAAAATAAATTTATATGATGACAAAATTCTATAATAAATGAATGTTTTTGTCAACGCAGCTTACTTACTGATAATTTTATCAATGATTCCGTACTTTTTAGCATCTTCTGGGGTCATAAAACGATCACGATCAGTGTCTTTTTCAACATTAGCCACATCTTTTCCTGTGTGTTTAGACAAAATACGGTTTAATTTATCCTTAATCTGCAAGATATGTTCACTGCGAATCTTAATATCACTGGCCTGACCCTCAAAACCACCCATTACCTGATGGATCATAATCTCTGAGTTGGGTAGGGCAAAGCGCTTTCCTTTAGCTCCTGCAGCCAAAAGGAAGGCTCCCATGGAGGCTGCTGAACCAACGCAAATAGTCGAAACATCGGCTTTAACATATTGCATTGTGTCATAAATGGCTAAACCAGCCGTAACGGAGCCGCCAGGGGTGTTTATATAGAACTTTATGTCCTTATCCTTGCTTTCAGCGTCTAAAAACAAGAACTGGGCGATAATAATATTAGCAACGTGATCAGTAATTGGTTCGCCTAAAAATATGATTCTATCCTTTAAAAGACGAGAATATATATCATAAGCTCGCTCAGACTGACCGCTTTTTTCAATAACTGTTGGTATTAGTGGCATAATAGTAGTTTATTGTTTATCTATGCTAATATAGCAGTAAATTAGAAAAATTTCAAGGCTAACTTTGACAATAACACTTAAATCTGGATAGTATATAATATTGTCTAAATTAAAAATACTCGAGGGGGAAATTTGAATAGAGAAGTGGTTTATAAATTTTCAAGCGGAAATAATTCATCAACAGAAACCTACGTTAAAATTATTGGTGAATTAAGAAACCGACAAAATGACAATATCAAAGATCTAAAAAATTCTTTGATGGAGCTAAAAAAACAAGACAGAAACGCACCTTTAAAAGAGCTTGAGGTTATAAAACATCAATTACGTCTATACCAAGTTGACGATTTAGTAGTTGGTATTTTATTAAAATCTTTTTCCGAACATAATATAGAATATAAAAAAATTAAAGTCGTAGAAAACGATATAAATATTTTTTTGAATTCGAAAATAAAGTTTGTTATTTTTAATACCAGCTCGAATATTCCAGGTCCGATCAAAATATACAAAAATATATTAATTCTGCCTGGAATAATCCCTGAATCCCTATATGAAAAAAACCGGATTCAAGCAGTCTACAATGAGGTTGAAAAGCTTTTTCCCTCAAAGCCTGGAGAAAAATATCAATAAAGGAAAATTTAATTAACAAAAAAAGGGGACTGCTATGCAACCCCTTTTTCTTTTTTTAAAATCTTAGAACCTTCTATCCTTGCTAACAATTGCCGAGAATATTTTTGGTACAACTTCAATTTCTTTTGCTCCGCTAACAGCAATACCACCATCAACTTCAATCTTTATTAAACCGCTTTTAATAAGTAGGTGACGACAAACAAAAGCGGATTGAGAAATATCTTTTTTCAAAATACCTGATTCAGTTTTTAAAATATAAACATTAAGCCGACCATCATCTGCTTTGGGTTGTGAGCCACGATAACCATATTCATCACCCATAACATTAACAACCTCAATGATTACCCTTCCACTAGCCGAAACATTCAATTCATTATCTAAAACTAGTTCTGGATTATTAGCTTCTATCACCGCTCGACAAACAAAAGATTGTCGTTTATCAATTTGACCAACATCCAAATCAACAATTCTTCTTGCAGCTAAAATACGACAAGCACTTTCTAAATTTATTCCAAAAGCATCAGCAATCATGCTTTTACCAATCGGAATAACACCCAAAGGAGTTTTACTACCAGTCATCAAGGCGGCTAATCGGCTAATTAAAATATCACCACCAACTGCAACTAAAGTTTTTGGATGACGCGCCAACTCATCTCGCGCCATATCTTCAAGGCGCGTCATTGGTCCTAAGCGATAAATTTTTCCGCCTATGCCCAAGTCAGTTAATCGAGTTTCTAATTGTTCTAATAATTTTTGATAACGGCGACCCGACAACTCTTGATCATAAACATAAATATTATTCATTGTTGTCCTGATCTAGTTCTTCTTTTTGTTTGCCGTTAGATTTAGAAATTTTTGTTTCTGATCCTAAGATGGAACACTTTCCTTTAATAACTGCACCACGAGCAATAGAAACAAAAGCTGCTTCAATATCACCAAACAAACGAGCTGATGATGTTACTTCCATATAACCATCAATCTTTACGTTGCCTCTAACTTCGCCGCCAATCTTTGCTTCCTTAGCTCCGACATCAGCAATTACTGAAGCGCCCTCCCCCACCTCTAAAAATCCAGCGGTCTTAACAATTCCCTTAACCTCACCTTCTATTACAATTCCTCCCTGGCAAACAAAGTTACCTTCAATTTTAACTGAAGGGCCAATCACGGTTTCTATGCCGTCCTTACCAACTGAAGCATTTTTATTAAACATAGATTTAAATTATAAGTAGTAAATTGATAAGTATATTGTAGCAAACTTATAGCTAAGATTGATACTTATTCATCAATAGTATATTCTAACAAAGAGAGCTAAAAAGCAACAGGCTCCCGTAGTTTAATGGATAAAACAAATCCGTCCTAAGGATAAAATGGGGGTTCGATTCCCTCCGGGAGCACAGATGCAATTATAAATTTCAAGTTTTAAGTTTCAAAATAAGCACAAAAGCCTTGCTATTATTGATTGGTTATTATATTATTGTGAGCGTAGCAAACACAATAATTTAAAATTGCTATCATGGGCCATTAGCTCAGTTGGCTAGAGCGCTTCCATGGCATGGAAGAGGCCAAGGGTTCAAGTCCCTTATGGTCCACTGTTCGACTCGCTTCGCTCGCTCACAGTGTCCCATTTATACTAGACTACGTTTTTTAGCTCAAAAATACTGAGCGAAGGAACTGAGTCGAAGTGTAATTGGTCCACAAAAGTCTAATATATAATAGACTAAAAACTAAAAAATTAGCTTGTTAACAAAGTCCACTATGTCGTGGACATATCGGTACTATTTTGCTAATATTAGCAAAATATTGCTTTGTGGATAAGCTGTGGCTTAATTAAATTTTATGAAGCCGATTCCTACCAAAACACTGCTTTTTTCTTTTGACACTGTCTTAGAGAAAGCAGACATTAGACAGGGTCAGATTGTAGCCGACTTTGGCTGTGGCAAATCTCTTTTTTTCCTATATGCTCTTCTTAGTCTAGTAGGTAAAGAAGGCAGGGTTTACGGAGTTGATGTTTTGCCGGAAGTAATTGAAACCCTAAGTAGAGAAATTCAGTACCACGATCTTCCTGGCATAATTCCAGTATTGGGAAACCTAGATGCTAAGTATGGTGTTCAAATTCCTGACACTCAAATTGATAGGGCTTTTCTTATCAGTACAATTCACCAATCAGCAGATATTATCGGCATGCTTTATGAAAGCTCAAGGCTTATTAAAAAAGGCGGCTTACTAATAATTATCGATTGGGAAAAAGCTGACTCCCCTATTGGTCCACACAATGACAGAAAATTGGACCATTCATCAATTAAAGAGGCGGCAGAAATTGCCAATCTTGAACTAATTGATCACTTCAAGCCAGGATCCTACCATTATGGACTGGTATTTAGAAAAAATTACTAAAATATGAACAATCTTATTTCACTATCCTTTTGGTTTAACTCAAGACCAGAACCAGTTACCATTGTTGGGCAAAAAGTTTTGGCTATTATTGCCATAGTATCCCTAGTCCTATATATAGTTGTAATTCTTAGAGCCTATAGCCATAAACTTGCTATCTATAAATCAAGCATTGATAAGTTACTGCCTTTTTTTATTACAAACATAATTATTACTGTATATATAGTATTTGTTAATTACGAACTAATTCCAGTGCTTAGGGCCAGGCTTTGGTATATAATCTGGTTTATTGTTGTTGCTTTCTGGCTTTTCTTAATCGTCAAAGACTTTTTCAGAAAAACAAAGCGCAGAGAAAGCCTATCCAAAGAGGCTGAATTGAAGAAATATCTACCATAGCATTCATTAAATTAAGACCTTAAAACCCCCTCTTTTGGGGGTTTTGTTTTATCTGGAACATATATGTTTTATGTAGAACAAAATAGTTTGTCACTAGGTCGCCTTGGTGAAAAAATAGCTAAAGATTATCTAATCTCAGGTGGCTACGTTGTTGTAGCAAAAAATGCAAGAATATCTCACATGGAGATTGATCTTATAGTTCAAAAAGACACTGAAATTAGATTCATTGAAGTTAAGACAAGCAAACTAAGGCCAAATATAATAAATATAACTAAACCAGAGGATTACTTATCTCAGAGAAAAATATGCATATTAAAACAAGCTATTTACGAATATTGTTTAATATTAGCCAAAAATGAAAGTAACATTCACTTGGACTTAATAGCTGTAACCATTAATTTCAATAATATGGCTAATATAAGCCATTTCAAGAACGTTATATAACTATTCATTAAAGATATTTAAATCACTTTAAGTCTAATATACTATTGACTTAATTAACTAAATGTGATAAAGTATTGCAACGAAATCCCAAGCTAGCTAGAGTGGGATTTTTTATTTAAAAGAAACACTATGCCTTCTTTATCGAAAAAAGACAAAAAATATTTCTTAATAATAATACTTTTAACTTTGGTTCATAACCTAATTGTTTTTCCTGCTCAAGCAGCCGAGGATTATACTATTGCTACTATTGAGACAAGTAAATCAAAACAATTACTTATTAAAAAGCCTGGAACAAATAACATTTCTCACTTTGAAAAAATTAAAAGCAACAAACAAGAAATTCTTCCTAAGGCAGTTAAAAGTTTTAAACTCGCCAAAGACGATAAGATTAATCAGGATAATGGTAAGGATTTTAAGATTGCTTCACTTGATGACGACGAGGCTTTACCAGACAATAAAGGCCTTAAAATGGTATCTTTAACAGCTTATAACTCAGAAGTTGGGCAAACCGACAGTGATCCGTGCACAACCGCTAACGGCTTTAATCTATGCTCGAACGGAAAAGAGGACTCAGTTGCGGCTAACTTCTTACCCTTTGGAACAAAAATTATGATCCCAGATTTATTTGGTGACAGAGTCTTTGTTGTTAGAGATAGAATGAATAAACGTTTTTCAAATAGAGTTGATGTCTGGATGCTAAAAAGATCTGATGCCTTAAAATTTGGCGTTCGCCACGCACAGATCGTAATTTTGGAAAACTAAAATATTACCAAATTAAAAACAAGACATTGACCTCGGGTTAGTGTCTTGTTTTGTATTTATAAAATTGATATAGTAGGGTAGTTAAATTAATACCTGGTCGCGTCGCCAAGTGGTTTAAGGCAGCAGTTTGCAAAACTGCCATTTCGTGGGTTCGAATCCCACCGTGACCTCTACTATAAAGACATTGCCCATTAGGCAGTGTCTTTTACTATACAAGCACACTTAAGCCTCATATAACTAAACTTAGAACACTAAGCAACTTTAAAACTGTGGATAAGCTGTGTCTTCTGTTGATAAATAATTGATTTAAGTCTAACTAGACATAGACTTAAACTGTTGAAAACTTTTCTTTCAAAATTTTTAGAATAAAAAATATGCTTATATTAAGCAAAATATTATTTATTAAACATCATTGACCGCCTGTCAAATATATGATATACTAATAGTATAGAAAGTTCTTTAAGACATTTAGAAGTTTTGCGAAATGATTTATTTCATATCTCAAAAGTTCTCTTTTTTACTGGGATAAAAAATAGGTGGTGTTGATACACCTAACAAAATAAAAATAAAAAAAGGGCAAGTCTTGCTTCATGTAAGGCAAAACCGTACCCCGCGTAAAAAAGTATGCTTTGGAAGTCAACACAAAGCCGATTCCCTAATTTGAATATACTTATAAAAAGTAAATTCCATAGGGATGAGGCTCATCTACCAGCCCACGAATTAATTTTATATTAAAAGGGGCCCTGATGGGCCTCTTTTTTTATCCAATTTTATTTAATTTTACTTAACAAGTTCTCCTTCAAGAACCTTATCGACCGGTTTCTTGTCATTTCTAAACATATACCATTGCTGAAGTATTGTTAGCAAGGTTGAAATTAACCAATAAAAGGCTAGACCGCTTGGTAGACTCAAACATATAAACACCGTAAAGGCTGGCATGAAGTAAAGCATTTGTTTATTCATTGCTGCCATCATATTTTCATCCTTGGAGGCTGAATTATTTATAGCAGCCGGTTTCATTGGCATCATTTTGGCTTGCACAAACTGAGATGCACCAGCCAATATTGCCATTACTATATTAGGTTTTGAAAAGTTTATAAAACCAAATGAAACTGGGTTCATTACGCCAGGATGGAAAACAAATGAATAAAGCATAGTTGTAGCCTTACCAGATAGCTCATCTCTGAAGACTCTAAAAATTGCCCAGAAAAAGGGTAATTGAATAAGAAGTGGCAAACAAGATGATAGTGGATTTACCTTTTCTTTCTTATACAACTCCATCATTGCCTTACTCAAGCCTTCTTTATCATTTGCATACTGTTTCTTTATTTCTTCTAGTTTTGGCTGCAGACTTTGAAGTGCTTTTTGTCCCTCAAGTGATTTTTTAGACAGAGGATAAAGAATTAGTTTAACAATTAGAGTTAAAACAATAATAGCCAGCCCAATATCATGCCCAGGGATTACGTTATATATTAAGACCAGCAAATTTAAAATTGGCTGATAAAAAATAGTTACAAAAAAGTTACCCATAAAATTTTATTTACAAAACAGGATCATTACCTCCCTTATTCCAAGGATTACATCTTAACAAACGCCACAGGGCCATGATGCCGCCTTTTCTAAGACCATGACGATCAATTGCTTGATAAGCATACTCTGAGCAGCTTGGATAAAAACGACAATAGCCATAAGGGAAAAGTCGCTTTAGCGTTCCATGATCCAAAGAAAATGTTTTTTGATAAAGAAGTAGCAGTTTTAAGGTTACTACCTTGGGAAGAGCTAATAAATATCTTAAATTATTCATGAAAGTCTCCTAGTAATAAAGAATGTAATTTCATTTTTTACTGCTAAAAAGTCGGACCTAGCTGCTTCGGGCAGGGAAACGAAAACAATATCTAAATTCCCACCTAAGCTTGTGTCTAGCGATGCTATGGTTGACCAGGCACGGCGCCTTATTCTGTTTCTAATCACTGCTTTTTTACTAACCTTAGAACTAACCACTACAGCGAATCGGTTTAGGCCAAGAGAATTTTTTAAAAATTTAAGGCGAAACAACTTACCCTGGACTGATCGCCCACTAGCAAAAACGCGCTCAAAATCGCGCTTTAAGCAAAGTCTTCGCGATTTTGGGAGCATATTTAAACGGTTAGTTTTTTTCTACCTTTGGCCTTGCGGCGCTTTATTACCTCGCGACCGTTCTTGGTTTGCATTCTTTTACGAAAACCATGTTTCTTTTTGGCGCGGCGGGCATTTGGTTGATATGTTCGTTTCGGCATATATGTGTAAAATAATATATGTCTAACCTAACATTATTATGCGCTCTCGTCAATTATTAGGGCTGTCCACTACTTATTAACACTTTATAAACAAAGCTAAGGCTTTTAGTTAGCACTCAAGCCTGTTATAATGGGCAATGACTTTATATCAAACAAATTATGGACAATGAACAACTCTGGCAAGCGGTTTTAGGTGAAATTGAGCTAACTCTATCCAAGGCTAGTTTTACAACCTGGTTTAAAAATACCTTTATTGATTCATATGAGGATGAAAGGGTTATTATTTGTGTGCCAAACACCTTTACACAAGCCTGGTTACAAAAAAAATACTATCAAGAAATATTAACAGCTTTCAAAAACATTACTAAAAGCCCAATCAAAGAAATTTCTTATAAAATAGAATCGCGCAGACCAATAAATAACATCTCTGCCCAAGTTAATTCGGCTCTTGGTCCAGAAAAAAAACCAAGCCTACCAAAATCAAATGGAATTAATCGTTTCGGCCTTAATGCCTATTATACTTTTTCAAGTTTTATTGTTGGTAAAGGAAACGAGCTAGCCTATGCTGCTTGCCAAGCAGTAGCCACAAACCCTGGTCGTGCTTATAACCCCTTATTTATTTATGGTGGTGTTGGTTTAGGTAAAACTCACTTACTCCAAGCTATTGGCAATGAACTTTCTAAAAAAACCGAAAAAATACTTTATGTTACATCAGAAAAGTTTTCTAATGATTACATAAATGAAGTAAGATCAGGCCGAGCCAAGCAATTAAAAGAAAAGTACCGTAACGTTGATTTGTTGTTAGTTGACGATGTCCAATTCATGGCTGGTAAAGACGGTACACAGGAAGAATTTTTTCATACCTTTAATGAACTACACCAAACCAATCGACAAATCGTGCTTACTTCTGATCGACCACCAAAGGCCATCCCTGCGCTTGAAAAACGCCTCCTATCGCGTTTTGAGTGGGGGATGATAGCAGATATCACTGCACCTGATTTTGAGACAAAAATAGCCATTCTAAGAAACAAGTGTCATGAAAAGAATTATCCTTTAGGCGACGACATTGTTAACTACCTAGCAGTTAATATAAATAGTAATATTCGTGAATTAGAGGGTGCTTTAACAAGACTAATAACCTATTTTGAGTTCAATAACCTACCAGCCACCCTAGAAGGAACCAAAAACATATTAGCCTCGACCTTAGCTGAATTTAGAGAAACAAATATTACCAATAAAAATATTATCGATGCCGTTTCAAAGTTTTTTGATATTGAGGTAAAAGATATTACAGGGCAAAGCCGTAAAAAAGAACTAGTATTTCCACGCCAAATAACTATGTATTTACTAAGGGAGGAGTTGGGCGCATCTTTTCCATCAATTGGTCATGAATTAGGTGGCCGCGATCACACCACAGCAATTCATGCCTGTAATAAAATAGCTGAAGATTTAAAACACAACCCAAAACTAAAACAACAACTGCTTTCAATTAAACAATTATTACAATAAAAATCTTGTGGAAAAAAAGTTAGTAAGTAGCTGTTTTTAAGTGGATAAAGCTGTGTAACACTTATTAATAAGTTATGAAAAAAATAAAAAAAGAAAAGTTATTCACAAAATAAAAAAGTTTTAGCAAAGTTATTAACAAGTCGATTAACAGCTAAAATAATAAAACACTAACAAAAATCAACAATCCACAGTTTTCACAGCCTTATTACTATTACTAGTATATATAATATATGAAACTTATAAGTCTTCAAAAAAATTTAAAAAATTGTTTATACTCAGTAAACCATATAGCGCAGAAAAACGCTTCTCTGCCTATATTAAATAATATTTTAATAACAGCTCAAGCGGGGGTAATTAATTTAATTACAACTAATTTAGAACTGGGTATTACAACAACATTAAGGGGGAAGATAGATGAGGATGGATCGTTTACGGTAGACGCAAAAACAATTTCTGATTATGTTGCTTTACTTAATAATGAAAAAATTGCAATCTCTTTAGTTGAATCAGAGTTGTTATTAGAGTGTGGTTCTTATAAAACTAAAATTAAGGGTTCTTCAGCCGAAGAGTTTCCCTTAATTCCTAAAATTGAACGCACTGAGTTTGTAAAAATAAATTTAAATGATTTTAAAAAAGCATTATCACAAGTTGCTTTTTCAGTGTCTAGTGATGAGGCGAGAATTGAGTTGTCTGGTGTTTTGTTTTCTTTAGATGACAAAGCTATGACAATTGTCGGAACTGATAGTTATCGCTTAGCTGAAAAGAAAATAGAGATTGAAAATAATTTTAGTCAAAACAGACAATTAATTATCCCCGTAAAAACAGTTCAAGAATTAGCGAGAATAATATCCTCTGATCAAGGTGATGAAGAGGTGGTTAATGAGGTTTTGCTTTATGCGTCTGATAACCAGTGTTTGTTTGTGGTTGGAGGAACAGAGATAGTGTCTCGCTTGATTGACGGTCATTATCCTGATTACCAACAAATAATTCCACAAAAGCAAGTTTGTTCAGCCTCTTTTAGTAAGGATGATGTTATTAGGGCGGTTAAAGCAGCGGCTATTTTTTCACGTGCCGGAGTTAATGATATTAATTTTTCTTTTTCTAAATCAGGTTTAGAAATTTCATCAGCTTCTGGACAAACCGGAGAACATCAAGCCGTGGTTGAGGGAATTGTTACTGGAGCCGATACAAGTATTACTCTTAATTATCGCTATGTACTAGATGGTTTAGCAGCTTTAATTGGAACTAGTTCGGTGTTTTCTATAATTGACGACCAAACACCGTGTATTTTACAAGATGAATCAGATAAAAATTATCGCTATATTATAATGCCAATAAAAAAATAAATTTTATATAAAAAAAGACCCCGAAGACCGGGGTCTTTTTTGTTTTATTATTTTATTGAGTGGCGGCAGTACCTGTGATACTCATTGTTGTCGGAGAGCTGCTAATAGTTTGATTTTGCCACGTAAAAGCTTCGGCATAAATAGTGTAGCTACCATTAGCTGGCGCTGTTGACCAAGTTGTTTCAATTGTAGTTTGAGAAGATACTTTCAATGGTCCGATTATGCTAGTTGTTTTATCTGGATTAGTTATTTTAAACTGTATGCGGCCAACTAGCTTTGGGTTAGAAATATTGGCGCGTAGTAATAATGGAAAACTTGCGGCAGCAATACTTTGTCCTTCACTTGGACTACCTAAAGAAACGCCAGCTGATTCGTTGGTCGCTTTTTTACCAGCCTTAAAATTAAAGTTAATTTTTTGCTCAGAGCAGTTATCAATATCATCACAAACACGGGTTGTTAGTTCGTAATAGCCGTTAGATAAAAAATCAATTGATGAATCTAGACTAAATGGATAAGTGGCGTTGCTCTCTAATAAACTACCATTGATGTAGTATTCAGCTCGGGCGACGCCGCGTGGCGCAGAGGCCTGTATTTTGACACTGAGACGACCTGTAGTGACTGACTGTCCTTCGCTTAAGCCCGATAAAGAAAAGACTGGAATATTTTCAGGAATATGTAAATTATCTTTTTCGGTTGGGGCGGCGCTAGTTTCAATTTTATTTTTCTTTGCCCAAGCTTGAACGCGGCTTTCCCAGAGGTTGAATTGTGGATCAGCGGCAGGATTTTTTGGAGCCGGTCCTAGTGGATTATTTTTATCAACGTAATATAGAATGTCATGTGGATCTTGAAAACTACGCTCCTCAATAAAGCTAGCTGGAGTATATTCGGTTGCTAAAAGACCAGAGGCTTTATCAATTTTAATTTTTGTTCCATTTCCAGTTTTTCCGTCAATCACATCTTTGCCTGATATTGGAATATTTGGTGCAGTGAAATTTTCTATATTATCATTGCCTAAAACTCGTCGCATATACTCGTTCCAAATAGGAGCAGCCACCACACTACCATCAGCTCCGGCTTTCATTTCAGTGTTATTATTATTACCAACCCAAACACCAGTTACCAAGGATGGTGTGTAGCCAATCGTCCAAGCGTCGCGGTTGTTGTTGGTTGTACCAGTTTTAGCAGCTACTGGCCTATTGCCAAGGGTTAAGAAGTTTCTAGAACCAAAAATATAAGCACGTTCATTGTTGTCTGATAAGCAGAAGCTTATTTCACGAGCAATATTTTGATCCCAAACCCGGCGCTCATCACCCTTATACTCTTCAATAACTTTTCCGCTACGGTCTTCAATTTTTAAAATAAAACTTGGATCATGCATTAGCCCATCGCGGGCAAAAGCGCTGTAAGCATTGGTGTGTTCAAGTAAAGTAACTTCTCCACCACCTAAAACCAATGATAAGCCTAAGCGATCCTTATCACCTAAGGTTGTATAGCCTAGCTTTTTTGCGTTTTCTAATGTTCTATCAAGTCCAGCTAAATAAAGAGTTTTCACGGCTGGTGTGTTTAGCGAGCCACTAAGAGCCTTTTTCATGCTAACAGGACCATATTCTTTATTGTTGTAGTTGCGTGGCTCATAAGCTGTTCCGTTGGTTGAGAAGTTGGTAACTACGTCATAGAGAATTGTGTTTGGTGTGTAGCCTAGTGTAAAAGCCGTAGCATAAGCGATTGGCTTAAATGATGAGCCAGGTTGTCTTGCTTTAAGGGCAACGTTAACTTGACCATCGATTGAATCATCAAAATAATCACGCGAACCAACCATAGCCAGAACTTGTCCAGTTTTTGGATCAATTGAAACCAGGGCCGCATTACGCGCTAAAAACTTTTTATCATTTTGTTCAGCCTTATCTTTTACAACTTCTTCAGCAATTTGTTGTTTGTAAGTATCAAGTGTGGTGTAGATTTTTAAACCACCCTGTTCAACCATTTTCTCTCCATATTTTTCAGCCAACATTTCTTTAATATGCATAACAAAATGGGGTGCCATCATACTATCTGTCGGATTTTTGAAAACAACCTTTGTTTCTTTGGCTTTTGCTCCCTCATCTTTTGTTATCATTTTCTGATCAACCATTAAATCAATTACATATTGTTGGCGAGCAATTAAAGTATCTTTGTTTGGACCGTAAGGCGAATAACGAGAGGGGCTTTGTACAATCGCAGCCAAAACAGCAGACTCAGGTAATGTTATGTCTTGAACATGCTTACCAAAATATTTTAAGCTAGCTGCTTCAACACCGTAGGCATTTGAGCCATAGGGTATTTCATTAAAATACATCTGTAAAATTTCATCTTTAGAGAAGTTTTTTTCTAAACGGTAGGCTAAAATTACTTCTTTAAGTTTTCTGATGTAAGATTTTTCAGAAGTTAAAACAGCATTTTTAATAAATTGTTGTGTTAGAGTTGAACCGCCGGTTGTTTTGTTAGTTAATAGGTTGGTGATTGCACTTCTAAAAATTGACCACAAGCTAAAACCCTTATGGGTATAAAAGTTTTTGTCTTCAATGGCGATTGTGGCGTCGCGCAGGTGTTGTGGAATTTTGTCTAGCGTAACCAAAGTTCTTTTTTCGTTTCCACTGATTTCATAGAGAATTGTTTCGCCAGTGCGGTCATATATTTTTGTGCTTTCTGGTATTTCACGAGAAATTAGTTTATTTGGATCTGGTAGTCCGTAAGATGCCCAGATAAAAACCCCGGCGACAACAACAAGTAAGCCAATTATTCCGTAACGAATAAACTTCTTTACTTGAGGCATAGAGAAAAATTCTTGCCAAGAAAAATTATTTTCTTTACCTTGGCGCCAATTGGTTCTTGGTTTTACTTTGCGTTTATCTTCTCTCCAGTATTGCGGAGGACGACGAACAAAACGAGGATTAGTCATTTTTTTAATCTAGTATTTATTCTTCTATTATAACACAGAGCTATTTTACTGTGTTATTTAGTCTTTGTCTTAGTTCTAGTAGGCGTTTTATGAAATCAACTGAGTCTGACATGAGCTTTACCTTGCTTTGTCGTTTACCTAGTCTTGTTTCGTGCCAATTAACAGGTACCTCAGCCACTCTTAATTTTAGTTTATTTGCCCAAACAATTAACTCTGTATCAAAAAACCAACCACTATCATTGGCTTTTTCAGCTAGTTTAACAAAAGCTGCCTTGCTCACGGCTTTAAAACCGCACTGCAGGTCCTTTTGTTTGTGCCCTAGTATTAGTCTGGCTAATAAATTGTAAGTTCTCGAGGAAAGCTCCCTAAGAGCAGATCTTTCAATGCTTGATTGTTTGTCATAGCGATTACCAATTACTAGGTCAGCCTCAGCTTTAATTAGGGGGTATAATAATTTAGGCAAAGCGTCAAGCTCAACCGCTAGGTCGCTATCCATATAACAAAAAATATCAGCCTCGCTTTGTAGCCAGTATTTTTTTAATGCCTTACCGCGACCCGGCTCAGAGAATATAACGGCTTTGATTTTTTTATCTAAATTAGTTATCTCTTTGGCTAGCTGTGGAGAGTTGTCATTGGATCCATTGATAATCAAGATAATTGACCAATCAACATTGTTTAAGTTTCTTTTGCAAAAATCTAATACCTGTTTAGTACTGGTTTCTAGAATTAGTGATTCATTGTAGGCTGGTATGCAAATATCGCAGCGCATATTATTTTTTTATTAGAATATCTATTTTCCCAAGATAGTCTACTTTTTTATAGTTATCTTTAAAGAAATTATCTAATGAATTATTTTTATCATAGGAAAATTTCTCAACAGCACTATAGCTCAGAACAAGGCAGTTTGGCGGGTTGTTTTTAAAAATGTTATAAGCAGTATTAAACTGCTCTTCTGTCTGTTGTTTTGTAATAAGAAAGCTGAAAGGCGTAAGGTTTAAAGATCTGCTCTCAAAATATATTCCTGGCATAAATGGACCAGCGTAAATTTTTAAATCTTGCGGACAGTTGTCTTTTATTACCTTAATAATATTCCGTGCGCCTAGGTTGTCAAATGGTGGCCAAATAAAACGACTTATTATGGCAATCGTCAATATTGTGAAAATCAATAATTTTTCTTTAGGTTTTTTAATAGCCGATTCAAAGATTAAGGCAATGATTGGCAAGAAGACAACTAATGATTGTAAGACATGTTCTATGTCAGCGCGACTTAGGCTAGTTATTAATAATATCAAACTTAAACAGGATAAAAATAGGAAAATATTTTTTTGTTGTTTATTAGTTGTTGGCCAAACAGTAAATATTATTGATCCACAGATAGCTAAACAAAGCAACCAAAAATTCAAAGGTAGGAAGTTGGTTGCAGGATAGTTTATTAAAGGGAATAGTATTAAATTGTTGTACAAAATAAGCGGCGACCAAAATATAAACAAAGCTAGCAGTGGAAGAACCAAGGGAACTGCAAAATAAATAAGGTCAATTATTTTTAATTTATTTTTAAGTTTTAAATAACCTAAATAAACTATAAAAAACCCGGCGACGATTATACCTTTGTGTTGAGTAAATAAAATTGCCAGGCTAGAAAAAAGACCAGCTAAAAATAAAAAATATTTTTTATTTTCTATGCCAAGGATTAAACAGTAAGATGCCCAGATAATGGCTGCGATATTAAAATTATTGTGATTAATTAATGGCCAAAAAGAAGAGCTAATTAAAAATAGAGCTGGCGCTAAAAATATCCAGCGCTTAATTTCTAGTTTTTTACTAATAAAATAAAGACCAACCATTGATGAAAGACTTATTAAATAGCTTAAAAAAGCGGCGCTTAAGTAGCTGGGACCACTTAATTTCCACCACCAGGCAAGTAAATATGCCGAGCCAGGGGCATAGAATTCAAAGGAATCAAGATAAAGCTTTTTGCCGTTGATAATGTTCCAGGCTGCATTTAGAATTATGCCTTCGTCACTATCAACTAAGTGAGACGAGTGCGTTAAAAATAAAGCTAAGGCTAAAAATAACCATGGCCAAGATTTTTTTATTGTTTTGTAAAGTGATTTATTTTCTAACATAAACTGTGGCAACTTTATCACTATAAACCGCTTTCCAGTCAGCTGAATTTTTTAAATATTCGATCAGCGGATTTTTTCTTTCCCGATTGTCTTTCTCGCCGGTTATTAGTTGCTCAAACCAATCAACACTGGAGGGTGCCTCGGTGCTTTTAAATAGAACCAGATTAATTACATACTCATTAAACTTTTCTTTTGTTTGGTTGTTTTGGAAAAAGCTACTATATTCTTCAAGCATGGTGTGCTTATTAAAACTGTATTGAGGTAAGCGTCCATCAATAAAAATCTTTTTTTCTGGCCAAACCCCAATTAAATATCCACCCCAACTATAATCATTAAAAATTTTTAAGTCGCCGTAGTGTGGACTATTTTTCAAAAATTGAACGGCGCCGCAAGGATATCTATCGCAATAATTTGTAAAAGGCTTACTCGTGAAGTCAGTTTGTAGACCCAAAACAAGGGCGATTAATAAAGTGCAAAATATTGCTAAGTAGCTTATAAATTTTCCGTAAAATATTTTTGTATTTTCTAATGTCAGTTTAATTATGTTGGGTGCTAAAAATATTAAAGAGGCAGCCGCCCATAAAGGAAAGTGCCTAACTGATCTCGAGGCCATTAGCAAAAGACCAAGTGATAAAACTAATTTCCATAAAGATAAATATTTTTTTGTATAAGTCCTGGTCGCGATAACTAGGATTACGATAATTTGAGCGTAAATTATTTGAAAATATGCGAAGGGAATACTGTAAGGCGTGCGCCACTCCTCGATATGAGAAAGATAATAGCGATTAGTGCCGTACTCGCTTAAGAATGAATAGAGTTCGAGTCTATAAGGAGTACAAAGGGTTGCGGCAAGTGAAATCAAGACAATACCAGCGAGTTTGATTAGATCTTTATTGCTTAGCGCCTGTTCATTGAAATAATTTTTTATGCCTGGTATAAGCTTTAAAATTATTTCATAAATAAGCCAGCCTAAAATTGTTGCTAGTCCAAAAAGAAAGCTACCATGTAAACAAGCCCATAAAAAAATAAGTGGCGGTAGCCAATAAGCCAGTTTGATATTTTGTTTTCTGCGGCAACTATCAATAATAATGAAAAGTAAAATTGTAAAAACAAAACCAATCTCCTGAAGTCTCACACCGAAGTGTGGCAAGCAGGCAATAAGGGCAAGTAACTCAAGCGCCGCAAAAATAGATCTATGTGCTTTGCTTTTTAGATAGTTAGTAAAAAGATATTTATTTAAAAGTATAAAACCGAGCAGTGGAAGTAGGATAAAGAATAGGCTAACGGCTGTGTAGCCGCCAATCTGCCAGAGGCCATAAGTTATTAGATTGCTTAGCCATTCATGGTCCACCCAGTTTTTATTTGGCAAAGACCACATATAGATCTGGTCGTGCGGCACTGATAGACTTTGAGCAATGTTCTCGCCAACTCTAAGGTGCCAACCAAAATCAGGATCAAGGTAACCAAAACTATTAACACTTAAAATTAAGGCTAGGGCCAGGTAAAATATTAACCAAGCCAGCCTAGGGCCTATCTTGGACAAAAACATAAATTGATTTGCTTAAAAACCTTGTCTTAGTTTCTATAAATATGTTATCATAGTAGTAACATCTTTATAAGATAAAGATATTATTCTTAATAGAGAGGGGGTGACATATGAAGAAAAATTTGTTGGCATTTATTTTAGCTCTTAATTTGTTGGCGGTTCCGGCTTTAGCCTTCTCAGTGTCACCGGCTAAGGCAGCTAACCTCAATCTTTGGGGCGAAAATTATAACGCGAATGATTTCCAGGCCGAAACCGGTCTTGGTCAACGTGATCCTCGCGACATCGTCGCCAGAGTTATCCGTATCATTCTAGGTTTCTTAGGTATCGTAGCCGTCATTATTATTCTCTTGGGAGGATTTAAGTGGATGACCGCCGCTGGTAACGAAGATAAGGTTGCAGAAGCGCGCAAATTGATTATCTCCGGTGTTATTGGTTTAGTCATTATTATGGCTGCCTTTGGTATCGCACAGTTCGTAATCAATGGTTTGATGCAAGCAACTAATAACTAGTTGTATTTACCTGGGCCCGAATTTTCGGGCCCGTTTCTTTGGAGCTAAAATAGTTTTGGCTTTAAAGAAACGATTTATGCTTAAAATATTTTTACGAATTAGTATTTTCCTTGGGGCCTTGTTTAATGCCGCCAATGTTTTTGCTATTACTCCCGAAGAGACCGGCCTGAGTGCTGCTAAGGGCAAGCTACCGAGCGGCGTAGATATTCCAACCCTTATTGGTGGTGTTTTGGGTAAGGTATTGGGCTTTACTGGGACTATCTTTTTTGTACTTGTGGTTTATGCAGGGTTGATGTGGATGACATCGGCTGGTAATGAAGAATCAGTTGCTAAAGCAAAAAAAATATTAATTGCTGCTATCATTGGTTTGATAATTGTTATGTCAGCCTACGCGATTACCACATTTATTGGTACTTCAATCGGCTAATACTATGAAACGTTTAGCTTTTTTATTTTTGTTTTTAGCGGTATTAGTAGTGCCTAATTTTGTTAGCGCTGTTGACTTAGGTGGACTTGATACAACTGCTACTAAGGCGGGGGTAAAAAATAATTTAGACAGTCCCGATGCTATTGCTGGTCAAATTATTGGTCAAATTATTTCTTTAGTCGGTATTATCTTTTTTTGTTTAGCTTTGTATGCCGGCGCTTTGTGGATGAGTGCCGCTGGCGATGAAAAAAAGATTGAACTAGCTAAGCAAATTATTTTAGCTGCTGTGATTGGTCTAATTATTGTAGCCTCAGCTTACGCCATTACTAATTTTGTTGGGCAATCAATTCAAGGTCCAGTTACCGCGCCTAGTACTTAATATTTATATGAAGAAAATATTTTATCTTTTTGTAATTAGTTTTTTTATCCTCCTCTTTTCAGGGGCCAGCGTTATGGCGGCCGCAGATCAACCATGTCCCGGGTCGTGTGAAAATATTCCCACCCCACCTATTAAATGCCCCTCATCTGGAGATGAAATTTTGCCTGGACCATGGTTACGTTGTGATCAAACAAACTATTACTGTTGCGCCCCAAAATCTACTCCTGGCGGTACAACTACTGGCAGCAATAACAAAGGCTTTGGTTTTGATAAAGTAAAAAACGTGGCCACTAGTGCAGGTTATAGCCCAAACGAAGTAACACTTGATCAGCGTATTAGTAATATTGTCTCTATATTTTTGTCTTTGCTCGGTGTTCTATTTATGATTTTAATGATTTACGGTGGTTATACCTGGATGACAGCGGCGGGCGATGAGAAAAAAATTGATAAAGCTAAAGATATAATCCGCGCCGCAATAATTGGTCTAATTATTGTTGTCGCCGCTTATGCTATCAGCGTCTTTGTTATTAGTAAGTTATGGGGTACAACCACGACCATAACACCAACATCCTAAATATATGTTTTGGAAAAAATTAATTGTTATATCATCACTACTACTCTTTCCTTTTATTAGTTTTGCTCAAACCACCGGAACTGTTACCGCTTCATCGTCACCGATGCTAAATCGTTTAAAGGGTGTTGGTGTTGGCGCTGGTTATGGAGCAGCAACAGAAATGACTTTAATTGATGTGGTTGGAACGGCTATTAATGGCGTCTTAGGTTTAATGGGAACTATTTTTATTATTTTAATGTTGCTGGCTGGTTATAACTGGATGACGGCGAACGGTGATGATGAGAAAGTTACTAAAGCTAAAACTATAATAAGGCAAGCTATTATTGGCATAATAATTGTGGCTGGCGCTTTTGCGATTTGGAACTTTATCGCTACCTATTTAGTCTCTTAAAAAATATGAAATTTAAATTTTTAAAAATTAAATATCTTGTAACACTAGTTTTTTCTTTGTTATTCATATTAAATATTGCACAAGCTGCCACATCACCATCGGCTGGACCAGGTTTACTGCAGGCTAATGTTATTGGAGATATAAATAATAATACTTCAGCCCTGCAAGAAAGAGCCGGTTATTCAGCGGGCATGACAATAGGCGGCGTTGTTTCAGCTGTTATTAAAGCCTTTCTTTCTATTCTAGGAGTTATTTTTGTAATCTTAATGATTTTGGCTGGTTTCAACTGGATGACAGCGAATGGTGATGAAGAAAAAATCAATAAAGCTAAAGATACTTTGCGTGCCGCAGTTATTGGTTTGATAATTATTGCAGCCTCTTATGCAATTACTTATTTTGTATTTCAAAGTTTACCTGATGGTACTAGTCAGCACGGCGGTTCATAGAAATATTTTGATAAAAAGAAAAAAGACGTTTTACATATTTCGTAAAACGTCTTTTAAGTTTGTGTTTAGTACAAATACCAGAGGCACCTGTTTTGCTTGGTGCCGCTATTGGTTTTCATGGTCATGTTAACATCTTTAAAGACATTAACTTCAAAAGTCCAATCTGGGCTATCGCCTTTAAGTGGGCTTTTGCCATTCCAATATGCTCTATAGTATTCGCCTTCTTCTGTCGGCATTAGATATTGAGCCGCAATTTCTTTTCCCTGCAAATAGTATGAAGCAACGCATATGTTGTCTTCATTCCATATCGTAACCGACTGGTCCCAGGTTGTTTTGTTTACTACATAACCTAGTAACCAACCCCTGGAATCTTGCAGTTTAGTTTTTTCACCTTCGTTGATGGTGGTATTTGAGCTTTCACCCTTGTTGTTAAGCTCAAAATTATTCACCGTGGCTTTAATCACCCTAAAGTGATACCATTCGTCGACGTAAAAGTCGTCGCCGCTAACAACCTCGCCTTTGGCATTTAGTTTTGCCTGGCCAAGCATTCCTCTATCGCCTGCACCACAACCTGATATGTAATTGAAAACAATTACCATCATAACCAACAGAATTAAATTCTTCATTTCAATGTGCTCCTTCTATTATTTTAATATTTTTTTGTTTTTTCTCAGAATTATTGATATTTTATCAATATAGTAATATATCACTTTTATTGATTTTTGTCAATAGATGGTCAAAAATAGGCTAAAATTGGGGCTATATTGATTTATAAAGCTATTCATGCTACAATAAAGATACTAAAGCTAGTATTATTAGATACTAGCTTATTTTAATGGAAAAAAAGAAATATGAGCGAAATAACTAATGCTATAAAGCAGATTTGTGAGGAAAAGGGCTTGTCTTATGAAGCTGTTATCACCACAATTGAATCTGCTTTGGCGGCCGCTTATCGAAAAGATTACGGCGAAAAAAATCAAAATATTAAGGTCGAGTATGATCCAGAGACCAATAAGACCAGGGTCTTTGACATTAAGACTGTAGTTGAGGATATTCCTGAAGAAGAATTAGCTTCATACGCCGAGGTAGTTGAACCTGAGGTCGAAGCTGGTAAAACAAACAACAAAGAAGCTGTTGTGGCTCAAGCTGAACCTGAGTTTAATGAAGAGGATGGTAAGAAGCGTTTTAATCCTAAAACTGAAATGCAAATTTCAGAAGCTAAGGCTTTAAGTAAAAAACATAAACTCGGTGATGAAATAAAAACCGAATTAGAAACTCATGAAGAATATGGTCGTATGGCTGCGCAAACTGCTAAGCAAGTTATTATTCAACGCTTGCGCGAAGCTGAACGCGATATGGTGTTTAGCGAATTTAAAGACAAAGAACATGAAGTTATTACTGGCTTTGTTCAACGCCGCGAAGGTCGTTTGATTTTAGTTGACCTTGGTCGAGCTACTGGTATTATTCCACCAGAAGAACAAGTTAGAACCGAACGTTACACTCCGGGTGAAAGATTAAAGTTTTATGTTAAAGAAGTTAACATCACACCAAAGGGTCCAGAAATTGTTTTGTCACGTACTAGTGAAGAAATTTTGAAAAAAGTTTTCTATTTGGAAATCCCAGAAATTTCTAATGGCTTAGTAGAGATAAAATCTGTCGCCCGTGAAGCTGGTAGTCGTTCTAAGGTAGCCGTTTCTGCTGGCAATGACAACATTGATCCAATTGGATCTTGTGTTGGTCAACGCGGTTCTCGTATTCAAACAATTATTCGCGAACTTGGTGGAGAAAAAATTGATATAATTGAATACAATGAAGATCCCGAAACATTTATTGCTAATGCCCTAGCTCCAGCTAAAGTAGAGCAAGTTCGTTTAGTAGTCGATCAGCATCAAGCCTATATTACTGTTAAGGATGATCAGTTATCTTTGGCGATTGGTAAGGACGGACAAAACGTTCGTTTAGCCGCTCACCTATCTGGTTGGAATATTGATATTGCTGGTGACGGAACTACTGCTGAAAAAACAGAAGAAAAAACTGAAGTTGATGAAACAACCCCAGTTGAAGAAGAAGTAAAAACAGAAGTTGAAGAAGTTGTCGCACCAGAGATTGCAGAAGAAGAAGCAGTTGAAGAGGCTGTTTAATTAAAAATTATCAATTAAAAATTAGAAATTTTTATCTATATGAACAATATTATTTTCCTTATTCTAGGCAGCGCTGCCTTAGCCATTATCTACGGCTTAGTTTTCATCAGTTACATTTTACGTTTACCAGAAGGTAATGAAAAAATGAAAGAGATTGCGGCAGCGATCCAGGAAGGTGCTAAAGCTTATCTTAATCGCCAATACAAGACAGTTGCTGTAGTAGCAATTGTGCTTACAGTTATTATTGGTTTGATTCCATCATTAGGTTGGATGACAGCTTTGGCTTTTATGGTTGGTGCTGTTTTATCAGCCGTGACTGGTTATATTGGTATGAACATTTCTGTACGCGCCAATGTTCGAACTGCTGAAGCAGCCCGTCATGGGATTGCTAAAGCTTTGAACGTCGCCGCTCGTGGTGGAAGTATCACTGGTATGTTGGTGGTTGGTTTGGCTTTACTTGGTACAGCTGGTTTTTATTTTTTAACTCATGATGTTCATGCTTTGATTGGTCTAGGTTTCGGTGGTTCATTGATTTCAGTTTTCGCTCGTTTGGGTGGAGGAATCTTTACTAAAGCCGCTGACGTTGGAGCTGACTTAGTTGGAAAAGTAGAAGCTGGTATTCCAGAAGATGATCCACGCAATCCAGCTGTTATTGCTGACAACGTTGGTGACAACGTTGGTGATTGCGCTGGTATGGCCGCTGACTTATTTGAAACTTATGTTGTTACTTTAATCGCCACAATTATTTTAGGTAAACTTCTTTTCCCTGGTTTTGAAAACGCCTTACTTTATCCTTTGGTCTTAGGTGGAATTTCAATTCTAACTTCAATTGCTGGAACCTTCTTTATTAAATTAGGTAAGAGCAAAAATATTATGGCCGCCTTGTATAAAGGTTTGATTGCGGCTGGCGCTTTAGCTGCGATAATTTTTTATCCAGTAACAAAGTGGCTTATGTCTGGCAATGGTCTTTATAGTATTACTAATATTTATCTTTCAGCTTTGATTGGGTTATTAGTTACTGCGGCGTTGGTCATGATTACTGAATATTATACTTCAACAAAATATAAACCAGTTCAAGAAATTGCTGAAGCATCTACTACTGGTCATGGTACAAACATTATTACTGGTTTAGCTATTTCCATGAAAGCAACTGTTTGGCCAATCATTGTCATCGTAGCTGCTATTTTAGGAGCTTTTCAATTAGCTGGTTTATTTGGTATCGCAATTGCTGCCATGGCTATGTTATCAATGGCAGGAATTATTGTTACCATTGATGCTTACGGACCAATTACCGACAACGCCGGTGGTATTGCTGAGATGGCTGAACTACCAAGCGAAGTTAGAGCTGTAACCGATCCACTAGATGCAGTTGGAAATACTACTAAAGCTGTTACTAAGGGTTATGCCATTGGTAGTGCGGCTTTAGCTGCCTTAGTTTTGTTTGCTGACTTTACTCACAGCGCTGGTTCAAATTTTTCTTTCCAAATCAATAACCCACTAGTTCTTGCTGGTTTGTTTATTGGTGCGATGTTACCTTATTATTTCGCTGCTCTATCAATGCAGGCAGTTAGTCGCGCCGCTGGTAGCGTCGTTGAAGATGTGCGCAAACAGTTTAAGGAAAAACCAGGCATCATGAAGGGTACTGAAAAACCAGATTACGGACGCACAGTTGATATTGTTACTAAAGCGGCTATTAGCCGTATGATTGTTCCAGCTTTGATTCCAGTTCTAGCTCCAATTATTGTTGGTTTTGGTTTGGGTGTTGAAGCTTTGGGCGGTTTATTAATGGGCTCAATTATTACCGGTGTTTTCGTAGCTATTTCCATGACTTCAGGTGGTGGCGCCTGGGACAATGCTAAGAAGTATATTGAGAACGGACACTTTGGTGGTAAGGGCTCAGACGCTCATAAAGCCGCTGTAACAGGCGATACGGTTGGTGATCCATATAAGGACACTGCTGGTCCGGCTATTAACCCAATGATCAAAATTATTAACATTATCGCTTTGTTAATTGTTGCCTTACTTATCTAAATAATTTTCATGCAGGTTACTAAAAATAACATTTCCGCTTCTCGTGTCGAACTCTTAGTTAGTGTTTCAACTGAAGAGATGACTCGTTTTGCCAAACAAGCCGCAACTCATTTATCTGAACATAATAAGATTGAGGGTTTTCGTCCTGGCAAAGCGCCTTATGATGTAATTAAAGACAGACTTGGTGAAATGGCGATTGCTGAGGAAGCTTCTCGTATGGCTGTGGCTAAGACGATCGACGCCGCTATTAAAGAAAATATTGGTGAAGATTGGATTGGTCAACCAGAAATAACAATTACTAAGTTAGTGCCAAATAGTGACTTTGAATATAAGGCTCTAGTAACTCTTTTGCCATCGGTTAAGTTGGGCAAATACAAAGAACTAAAGTTAAGTAAAGAAAAAGTTGTGGTTGATGAAAAAGAAGTTACTAAAGTAATTGATCATTTACGTGAAAGCCGCGTTAAGGAAGTTTTGGTTGAACGCGCTGCCGAAGAAAATGACAAAGTTGTGATTGACGTTAATATGTTATTAGACAAAGTCCCGGTTGATGGTGGCCAAGGCAAAGACGTTGTCGTTGTTATTGGTAAAGATTATTTTGTGCCAGGCTTTGATAAGAACTTAATTGGTCTTAAGAGTGGCGATGAAAAATCTTTTTCAGTTCATTATCCAGCTGATCATCATTTGAAAAATTTATCTGGCAAAGAAGTTGATTTTACAGTAAAAATTAAAGATGTTTTTGCTCGTGAATTACCAGAATTAAACGATGATTTTTTAAATGCTTTTGGTTTGAAAAGTGAAACTGAATTAAAAGAAAATATTAAAAAATCTTTGGAGCATGAAAAGGAACATGAATTAGATAATAAATTTGAAAGAGAGATGCTGGAAAAAATTATTAATGATTCAGAAATTTCAGAGCTACCCGAAGTCTTAATAGAAAATGAAAGTGAAATAATGCTACGCGAATTAGAATATAATGTTAATGCTCAGGGCGGAAAATTTGCTGACTATATGACTGGCTTGAATAAAACTCCGGAAATGTTTAAGCAGGAATTTTTACCACAAGCTAAAGAGCGCGTTAAGGCTAGCTTGATTTTGCGAAACATAATTAAAATCGAAAATATTGTTGTGAGCGACGAAGAAGTAGAAAAAGAAGTCACTGCTTTAAAGAAGCAGTATGCCCATGATCCTAAAGCTTTAGAAACTATTGGATCACTTTATTATCACCGACATATTGAATCATCTTTATTAAATAGAAAAGCTATTACTAATCTACTTGCTTGGAACGTGATTGATAAATAGTCCTACGTTAAAACTTCGGACCATAAATAATATATGAGCGTCTTAGCGCTAAACAAACGAGCGTCTTATGACTATGAATTTTTAGAAAAGTTCATAGCCGGTATTGTTTTGACTGGGCCAGAAGTTAAGGCGGCTAAGGCGGGTTTAGCTAATCTAAAAGGGGCTTTCGTGGTCTTTAGAGATAGCGGCGGTCCTCGACCAGAAGCTTATTTAATAAACTCATATATTGGGCATTATCGTTGTGCGGCTGGCAAAGAATCTTACAACCCAGAAGTACCCCGAAAATTGCTTCTTAGACGGCAAGAAATCTCTCGTTTAGTAGGAAAACAGCAAGAAAAGGGGTTGACATTGGTTCCAATCAGACTGTATACTGAGAGAAGTCTTATTAAGCTAGAATTCGCTATAGCTCGCGGAAAAAAGAGCTTTGACAAGCGTCGAGCCATTAAAGATCGAGAGCTAAAACGAGGTCTTAAAAGTATTCGCCAGAGTGGCGACATAAGGGGCTAGTTCTTAAAATATAAGTTAATTTTTTTAACTTTATACCCTATATAGGGGATGCTAGGATTTGATAGTAAATCTCGGCATTAGTATCCAGGTCGTGCTGATTATCACGCAAATCCAATCAAAATAACAGTTGTCAAAACTGTAAACGCCAAGGCTGCTTTCTCTTTTAAGATCCCAGCTTTCGCGACCGTTGCCGCTTAAAGCCGCAACCATCCGCCCAATGTATTCTGCGCGTTGGATCACGGGTGTCATACTGCAGAACCGATTAGTACTTGTTGCCTGACAATATTAATTTAAACAAATTCAGACTAGTTTTTGTCAGTTTTGTCTGATCTTAATGACAAAAGCGAAAACTTAGATCAGGCTATGTCTGTACAGATGCTAATGACGTTTTATTAGACAGGGGTTCAACTCCCCTCATCTCCACCATTCGACTCGCCTTCGACGAGCTCAGGCTCGCTCATGGTGTTACACCTGAGATCATGCAAAGCGAGGCGAATGCCCCGAGTTTATCGAGGGGCATTGTTGTTTAAAGATTAATAAGCCGAAGTGGCGGAATTGGTAGACGCGACGGACTTAAAATCCGTTTGCAGTAATATGCAGTGAGGGTTCGATTCCCTCCTTCGGCACCAGCCTTCGCCAAGGCTACGGCTGGCAAGCCGAAGTTTTGATGAAGAAGAAAATGTTTTTAGCCTATGATGGCGGGCTTGCCCGCCGAAGCCCGTTAGGGCGTAGGCGGGTATCGTATAATGGTTATTATATTGCCTTGCCAAGGCAGAGATACGGGTTCGATTCCCGTTACCCGCTCCAAGTTAAATAATTAGTTTAGACAAATGCGTCGAACACATCGCAAACCGAAAAATCAAGAACCGCAAAAAACTTTCCGTATTAATCGGGCTATTCATGCACCGATTGTTATGTTGATTGATGATGAGGGAACTTTTCGTGGTGAGATGCCAGTCGCTGATGCAATTGCCTTGGCCGAAGAAAATGAACTTGATTTAGTAGAAGTAAACCCTACCGCCAACCCACCAATTGTAAAAATTGCTGATTATGGACAATTCAAATATGAACGCGAGAAAAAAGCTCAGAAACAAAAGGTGCAATTAAGAAAGAGTGAAATCAAGGGCTTGCGTTTATCAATTAGAATTGGTGACCATGATTTAAATGTTCGTTCAGAGCAGGCTAAGAAGTTTTTGTCTAAAGGAGACAAGCTTCGCCTTGAATTACAGCTTCGCGGCCGAGAAAGACAGCACCCAGAATTAGCTCGTCAGATGGTTGATAAGTTTCTCGGTATCTTAAGAGCCGACCCAGAATTCAGTATCGTGGTTGAAGAAGGCTTGACAAGCCAGGGTGGAAAGTTTACTATGGTAGTAATTAACAAAAAAAGCTAAAATTTATCTAATGTAATTGAAATTTTGACGATATGCCAAAGATAAAAACACACAAAGCGACAGTAAAAAGATTTACCAAAACTAAGACAAATAAGCTTATTCGTCGTAAGTCTGGTCAGGATCATTTTAATTCTCGCGAGTCAGGTAAAACTGTACGAAATAAGCGCCGTGATGTAAGTGTTCACAAGAGTGACTCTAAGAACATCATGTCTTTTATTCCTTATAATTAGTCTACAACCCCGTATTTACGGGACAAGTTTATAATAATTTAATGTATGCCTAGAGTAAAACGAGGAACCACCCATGTAAAGAAGCGCCGCAAGCTTTTGAAGAAAACCAAGGGCTATAAATGGGGTCGCAAAAAACTTATTAAACAAGCCAAAACTGCAGTCTTGAAAGCTGGTGTTAATGCTTATGTTGATCGTCGCAATAAAAAGCGAACCCGTCGTGCCTTGTGGCAGATTAAGATTAGCGCATTTATGAAAGCTCATGATTTGTCATACTCTAAGTTTATTGGCATGTTAAAAAAAGCTGATGTAGTTGTTGATCGCAAGATTCTGGCTGATTTAGCAGTTAATCATCCAGTTGTCTTAGAAAACATTATTAAAAAAGTTAATAAATAGGCTATGACTATTGATCCACGCCTTACTCAAATAGCTCAGATAGTAGTTTCAGTTTTACTTATCGTAGTTATTCTTTTACAAAATAGAGGAACAAGCTTATCAGGAATTTTTGGTGGTTCAAGCAATGTCTTTCAAACTAAAAGAGGTGTTGAAAAGGTTCTCTTTATTACAACAATTGTTTTAGCTGTCCTTTTCTTTGGACTATCAGTTGTTCGTTTGTTTGCATCATAAATTTTAAGTCTCTTTTGAGATATTATACATATGAACAAAGCAGCTTTGATTGAAAAAATTTCTGATGAAACTCATATTGCCAAAAGACAAGTAGAAGAAGTTGTTGATAAGATGGTTGATATTATTGTTAATCAATTAAAAAATGGTAGTAAGGTTAGCCTAGTAGGCTTTGGTGCTTTTGAAGCCAGAACCAGACACACTCGAGGTGGTGTTAACCCTCAGAAGCCTAATGAAAGAATTCAAATTCCTGAAGTCAAAGTCGCTAAGTTTAAAACCGGAAAGACTTTGAAAGATGCCTTAAAAGGTAAATTTTAATTTAAAAAAATTAGAACCCCTGGTCGAAAGACTAGGGGTTCTTTTTTATACTTGTTTGTTTTATTGTACTTTGTCTTTTATTGGGCAAAATATTAGTATGGTTTCTACTAATGACCTTGCAGTTACGTCCCAAGATTCAGCTAATAATTTAATACCCTCATCTATATTTAGATCCTTGTAGATTAATAAATCTAAAGATATTTCATTAGTTATGAAATCAGGTCTGGCGCTCACAAGGCTCCAGCTAGCCACATTTACAACCAAGCTAGACAGAAGACAAGACTTCGAGTAGATAATAAATTTTTGAACTAAAGGAATATTTTTTATTTCCCCCTTTTTAACGAGCTCTATAACCTGGACTATTGTACTACTCTCTTCTATGAAGGGAGTAAATACGTGATGTTCTGTTGAATATAAGCCAACTCCATTTAGCTTCATGATTACCCTCCTCGTTTTTTTATTTTTTTAAATATATTTGTGCACCCAGCAAGGATCGAACTTGCGACCATTCGCTTAAGAGGCGACTGCTCTACCGCTGAGCTATGGGTGCATATAACAATTTCAAATTTCAAATTCTAAATTTCAAAATTAAATCATTAAAAAATTGTTTTTAAATTTGAAACTTAAAATTTAAAATTGTTCTTGGTAGCTGGGGAGAGGCTTGAACTCTCGACCTCGGCGTTATGAGTGCCGCGCTCTAACCAACTGAGCTACCCAGCCATATAATAATTTCAAATTTCAAATTCTAAATTTTAAGCTAAATCGTAGATATATTCAAAACCGCCATAGGCGGTCACAACAATTTATCATTTAAAACTTAAAATTTGAAATTGTCCTTGTGCACCCGGCAGGATTCGAACCCACAACCCCTTGGTCCGAAGCCAAGTGCTCTATCCATTGAGCTACGAGTGCTTGTTCTCAATGTGACAATCATAGCATATTATTTAAAAAAAACAAGGTCTTTTAAGGGCTTAAGACCCTTGCGCCAAGCGGTGTTTTCGTGTATAATAAGGAAGATTTATTTTCCTATGACAAATACCCCTCCTAAGAATAGCAAGAAAAGTTCACGAGAGATCTCAAAAAATCTTATTCGGGTTCAAGGCGCCAGGGTTCACAACCTAAAAAATATCAGTATTGATATTCCACGAGACAAATTAGTAGTTATTACTGGTTTGTCTGGTTCAGGTAAATCATCCCTCGCTTTTGATACTATTTATGCTGAAGGTCAACGTCGCTATGTTGAATCTTTATCAGCTTATGCTCGTCAGTTTGTTGGCTTGATTGATAAACCTGATGTTGATTTGATTGAAGGTTTGTCGCCAGCAATTTCAATTGACCAAAAATCAACTTCACATAATCCCCGCTCTACCGTTGGAACCGTAACTGAGATTTATGATTATCTGCGTTTGTTGTTTGCTCGTATTGGTATTCCACATTGTCCAAATTGTCATTTAAAAGTTAAGCCATATTCAATTGATGAAATTATTCATCAGATGATTGATCTTTGTCTTGATGAAGAAGTAATTATTTTGGCACCAATTATTAAAGATAAAAAAGGTGAACACAAATCAGTTGTGCCAAGTATTAAGCGCGCTGGTTTTGGTCGCGTGCGTTTTGATGGTACGATTTATTCCTTAGAAGAGTTTGAAGATTTGAATGTTGATAAACAAAAACGTCATAGTTTAGAAATTGTAGTTGATCGCGTGACGGTTAATAAAGATAAGTCCGATGTTTCTCGTTTAACTGAAGCAGTTGAAAAATCACTTGATTTAGGCGAGGGCATAATGTATATTTGGCAAGTTAAAAAAGAAGCTTTAAAAATATTTTCTCGTCTTTTAGCATGTCCAAATTGTGGTTTAACAATCATGGAACCAGAGCCACATCACTTTTCTTTTAACTCTCCTCACGGCGCCTGTGCCGATTGTTCAGGTCTTGGTACAAAATTAGAAGTTGATCCAGAATTAGTTTTCAATGAAAGATTAACTATAGCTCAAGGCGGCATTAAACCTTGGGTGCATAATAATATTAATGGCCAGATGTGGTTGTCGCGCCAATTAGGTTTAGCGGCTCAGGATTATGGCTTTGATCTTAATACTCCAATTAGTGAATTAAACGCCAAGCAGCGCGGCATGATTCTCCATGGTACGACTCCAAAAGATACGACCAGCTTTGAAGGCATTGTGCCTAATTTGATGCGCCGCTATGAGCAAACTGAGTCAGACTATATTCGCAAAGAAATTGAAAGTTATATGAGAATTCTTATTTGTCCGGCCTGTGATGGACAAAGGCTTAAGGCTGAAAGTTTAGCGGTTAAGGTCGCGGGGCATTCAATTCACGAAGTAACGGTTAAATCAATTGAAGAAGCTAGAGACTTTTTCGTGGCGCTTGATGCTAATAAAGACTTAACAGCGCGCGAGAAAAAAATCTCGATTCAGATTGTTAAAGAAATTAAAATGCGCCTTAATTTCTTACTTAATGTGGGCCTAGATTATTTAACTTTGTCACGCAGTGCTGGATCATTGTCAGGTGGTGAGGCACAACGTATTAGATTGGCCACTCAAATTGGCTCAGCTCTAATGGGCGTTTTATATATTTTAGATGAACCATCAATTGGTTTACACCAAAGAGATAATGATAAGTTAATTGAAACTTTAAAAGATTTGCGAGATTTAGGTAATACTGTAATCGTCGTTGAACACGATGCTGCCACTATGGAAGCTAGTGATTATATTATTGACATTGGGCCTGGCGCTGGTGAACACGGCGGAACAATTGTGGCTGCTGGAACTCCAGCCGAAATAAAGAAATCAACCAAGTCTTTGACTGGTCAATATTTGTCAGGTAAAAAATCAATTCCAGTACCAAGTAAGTATCGCGCTGGTAACGGACATGCTATAAAAATCATAGGTGCGATTGAACACAATTTAAAAAATATTAATGTTGAAATTCCACTTGGGAAATTAGTAGCGATTACCGGTGTGTCTGGTTCTGGAAAATCAACTTTAGTGACTGATATTTTAGCTAAGGCTTTGAATAAAAAGTTTTACCATGCTAAAGACATGCCTGGTAAACACGATCACATTGAAGGCTTAGAGCAATTAGATAAAGTAATTGATATTGATCAGTCACCAATTGGTAGAACGCCGCGTTCTAATGCCGCAACTTATACTGGTTTGTTTACACCAATCAGAGATTTATTTTCGGCACTGCCTGAAGCAAAAATTAGAGGTTATCAACCAGGTCGTTTTTCTTTTAACGTGGTTGGTGGTCGCTGCGAATCTTGCTCGGGCGATGGAATAATTAAAATTGAAATGCAATTTTTGCCTGATGTTTATGTTGAATGTGATGTTTGCCATGGTCAGCGTTATCAGAGAGAAGTTTTAGAAATTCATTATAAGGGCAAAAATATTTCTGATGTTTTGAATATGACAGTTGAAGAAGCCATGGCCTTTTTCAAACATATTCCTTTAATCCATCAAAAGCTAGCCACTCTATTCGAAGTTGGCTTAGGCTATATTAAACTCGGCCAATCAGCCACGACTTTATCAGGCGGTGAAGCGCAGCGTATTAAATTAGCCACTGAACTATCACGTCGTCCAACTGGTCAGACTTTATATATTTTAGATGAACCAACCACCGGTCTACACTTTGAAGATATTCGTCGCTTGCTAACTATTTTGCAACGCTTAGTTGATCGTGGTAACACGGTTATGATTATTGAGCATAACTTAGATGTAATTAAGTCAGTTGATTGGATTATTGACCTCGGCCCTGAAGGCGGTAATAAGGGCGGTGAAGTAGTCGCCTTGGGGACGCCGAAAGAAGTAGCGAAAAATAAGAGAAGTTATACGGGGAAATATTTGGTGGGATTGATGTAAATTTTTTTATAACTCAGATTTTTTAAAGACAAAATTTTTAGCCAAGCGGCGTTTCCATGTTTTCGCCTTTTTTTTATTTTTAGTAATTATTATTTTAGGATTTTTACAATTAGCTAATATACGATGTAATTCTTTTTTTTCTTCTTCGCCAAATGAAGAAGTTTTTTTAAATAATAAATCTATTTCTTTGGTTGTTTTTTCACTATAGCGGGTTGTTATAAAATAATCATCTATAATACAGAAGTTATCAGTTCTAATAACTGATAACTTATCATCTATAGCAATTTGAAAATTGTCTCTACTAAAGTTTCTTTTTAATTTTTGAGCTGCTGGCGTGTCATTTCCTAAAGTCAGAGCTATTTTTAATTTATTTTTAATAGATATTTCAAATAAATATAATTCAGACTGCGGTCGTTCATGAATAAATAAACTATGATGATTAAAAAAGAAAAATGGCTTATTTTTAAATGTTTCAGCTAAAGACAAAAATAAATGTCCCCAATAAATATCAAGGGCCTCTGTATTTTTAAAAGTAATAACCTTTCTTTGATTATTAGCCTTATTTAGTATAGGTAAAATAAGACCATAATTTTGTTCACTACTTTCTATAAAGTTTTTAAAACGTGATAGCCAGACTTTGTTTAAAGAGAATAATGTCTTTTCTTTTATTACTATCTCTTCTTGTAAGAGCTGGCGCAAAGCTTTATATAACCCCTGTTTACTAATAGGTATTTTTTTGGAAATTTGTAATAAAAGATCCGTGCCATTTATTGGTCCGGTGCTAAGAATGTCTAATAGCTCTTCTTGTAGGGAAGAGGCAAATGGTATTATTGTAAACTTTTTGTTTACTAGCATACTATTATTATAATCTTTTTTGAATATTTGTCAAGGGCATTGTATATTGAGATATTCTTTAAAAATTAAATAAAAGGAAAAATAAAATGAGCAGAAAAAATTTAGACAAATACCATGGTTTTAATAAATACCTTGGTAGAAAATTTGATGATTTCATAATAAAAGAAATAGATAGTCGATCGGATGTTGATACTTTGCGATTTTTGTATAAAAAATTTCTTAGAAAGAAACTAGGTACGGCTCATCAACGAGTAACTCAAGTATTTATCGCCGCTATGTTATTTGGGATAGATGTAGAAAAATATTTTAATGAGTTATTGAGATTGGCAGCTGTTCCAGAGCTACTTATTTGGTCAGAATATGGATTTAACTGGGTGACCGATGATAAAAACAATGATTCAGAAACTAAATATGAAGAAAACATCAATTTAATTACTAGTCAGTATTTATTAACCGAAGTAACTAATTTTCTTCCAAGTAATATGTTAAAAAGATATTTAGAATTATATCGTTGGGGGATTTTTGGTTGCTTAACCGTAGAAAAGGATCTTCGTATTACAAATTGGGAAAATATGCGCGATGAACAAGTTTTTTGGAAAAGCTATAGTGATAATCATTGCATTCCTGACGTTGGAGCTTTATATGCTTATTGTTTTGAATTAGTAATAGATTATTTTAATGTAAAGATCGATAAAGTACTTGCGAGTAGTATTTTTAAGGTAGGCATGGAATTTGGTCGAGGCGTACAAATTAACGGAGATTTATCTGATTTTATGATTCCTAATAATCTGGTATTTACTACTGAGAAAAGACCTCAAAAAGATTATTTTATCGACATTAGAACCGATAGGCTTACTTATCCAATTTGGTTATTACTGAGATTTACAGAGAAGAATAATCCGGATCTTTTTACTAAAATAGTTGATAGTGCTAAGAATAGAGCTTATCCTGAGGATAATTTTTATTTTTCAGTATATAACTGCTTAAAAGATCAAGGGATAGTGCAAACTATGTTGGCTTTTCTTAGATCAGAAAAAGATCGGTTAACTAAAGAAATTGAAAAACTTGATCTTAATAAAGATGGTCTTGGATTGTGGTCTGGGGCAATATCAATACTAACTAATAATAAATTTCAAAGACAAATAGAAAAAGACTACGGTATATTGATGAGTTGAATGTTTTTTAAAGCAGAATCCATGGTGGATTTTGCTTTTTTATTTTAAATCTCTGTTCTAATTAGTTCCGGCGTCGCCCGCCCTGTATCCCATACCGCGTAAGTCGATGGTGTTTGTCCTAGGCTGCCTGGATTAATTAATAAAACATTTTCCTTTTCTTCGAGCCAGGGTTTGTGCGTGTGGCCATAAAAAATAATCTGTGGTTTTTGTTTGAGTAGAGACACGCCATGGCGTGTCTCTACAATTTTACGTGGTTCATGACAGAGACCAATTTTTTTGTGATCTAATTCTATGATTCCTGATTCTCCTAGGTTAATAATATTTTTTGGAATATCTTTTTTATCAAAAGTATCAGCATTACCAAAGACAAAATAAATTTTACCTGAAAATAATTCTGCAATTAAATTGATTGTATCTATATTGCCTACATCACCACAGATTAATAAAACAGCAAATTTTTCGGCAGCGAAAAAACTCCTTAAATAAGGAGTGTTATCGTGCACATCGGAGATAATGGCAATTTTCATATTAGTACATTGTCAGAACCGCAGATGACACAGATTTATTGATGCTCACAGATAAATAATATCTGTGTTAATCTGCTTATCAGCGTAATCTGTGGTTCAGACAATTAAGCGGCAACGCGGAAAACTTCGTCTAATGTCGTTTCTCCGGCCAAAGCTTTTAGAATGCCGTCTTGAGTCATTAAGATTGAACCTTGTTTTAGAGCTAGGTCTTCAATTTCTGTTTCAGTTACGGTTGGAGTTTGGATTAACTTCTGCATATCAGAAGTCATAGCAATAGCTTCGTAAATACCAATTCGGCCCTTGTAGCCAATCTTACCACAAGCATCACAACCAACGGCTTTATAGAGATTATAATCTTTTGGAACTTCAACGCCACTTAATGGTTGAATACGATCAAGAATGTCTTTTATTTTCTTTTCCATCTCAGGACTAATAGCATCTTTTGTTTTACAAGCTGGGCAGAGTTTTCTAACTAAGCGCTGACCAATTGAACATTCAATAGAGCTAGATAATAGTGCCTTGTCTACGCCTAAACCAACAAAGCGAGAAATAGCACCCGCGGCGCTGTTGGCGTGAATTGTGGACAAAACCAAGTGACCGGTTAAAGCGGCTTCAATAGCAACTTTGGCAGTTTCTTCATCACGAATTTCACCAACCATGATAATGTTTGGATTCTGACGCATTAAGCTGCGCAAGGCAGCAGCAAAAGTATAGCCTTCTTCAGTATTAACTTGAGTTTGCATCACGCCTTCAAGATTATATTCAATCGGATCTTCAATCGTAATAATCTTAACGCTGGAATTGTTTAATTTATTTAACAGGCTATAGAGGGTTGTAGTTTTACCAGAACCAGTTGGACCGGTTGTTAAGATTACGCCCTTGGTTTTAGTAATGGAGTTATTAATAATTTTTAGGGAGACGTTACCGATGCCGAGTTTTTCCATCTCCAGGCTCTTGGCTTGAGATGATAGCAAACGAATAACAGCTGTTTCTCCATAACCACCGGCAATAATAGAAATACGACAATCAATTTTTAAGTCAGGTCCATAAATTGTAAAGCGACCGTCGTAAGTTGGCTTCTTGATGTTTGAAGCAAAGCCAGCTGTATTTTTAATTTCAGATAGCAATGGAATATAGTGCTCGCGTCCTAAGGATGCTATGTCATGCAAAATGCCGTCAATACGATAGCGGATTTTAACACCGTCTTCGCTAGGATCAATGTGAACGTCACCTGCCTCAGCTTTAATTCCGCCGGCCATGACAATATTTATAATTTCATTGGTGTGATGAGCTTCTAATAATTTTCCATTATCCTCACCGATGTTTTTAATTAAGTCAGTTCCTTCAACCATGTTTTCTTCGGTCAACTTAAGACCACGACCAATAGTTTTTGAAACAACGATATCATAAAGCTTGTCGATGTATTCCATTTTACCAGCCGCCTCATATACTTCTTCTAAAGAGGTAACACCGTCCAAAACTTTTAAGATACCATCTTGTAACATTGTGACCATGCCGTTTTCAATCGCTTGTTCTAGAATTTTAAAGCTAGCCGCATTTTGTGCAGTTAACTCTTTGATGGCTTGATCAATTGTCATGACTTCATAAATACCAATACGTCCTTTGTAACCTAGGTTGTTACAAGCTTCACAGCCAACAGCTTTATAAACTTTTGGTAATTCTTTTGGTACGTCAACGTTAGCGCGTGGACTTATAACAGCCAGAATTTTTTTTATCTTTTCTTCATCTTCTTTGGCAATAGTTTGTTCAGCCTTACACTTTAGGCAAAGCTTTCTAACTAAGCGCTGACCAACAATAACGTTTAAAGCTGGTGACAAAAGATAAGGTTGAACGCCTAGGTCCAAGAGACGAGGAATCACTCCTGCGGCGTCGTTCGTGTGTAGTGTTGATAAGACCAAGTGGCCGGTTAAAGCAGCTCTAACGGCGATTTCAGCGGTTTCTAGGTCACGTGTTTCACCAACCATGACAATGTCAGGGTCTTGGCGCAAGACTGACCTCAAGCCAGAAGCAAAGTTATAGCCTTTGCTTTCGTCAATTTGGCTTTGGTTAATGCCAGCCAGCTCATATTCAACAGGATCTTCAAGGGTAATAATCTTAGTACCAGGCTTATTTAAGCGGTTAATCATGGCGTAAAGCGTAGTGGTTTTACCAGAACCCGTAGGACCAGTCACTAAAACTAAACCATTTGGCTTGTCTACTTCGTTTTGCAAAACTTCATAAACACGAGGCATTAAACCAAGGGCTTCAAAGCTTAAACTAATCGAACTTGAGCGTAGTAAACGCATAACAACGCTTTCTCCAAAAGCGGTTGGCAAGAAAGAAGAACGAACGGCAATTTTTTCATCAGCTGTGTTTATGTCAAAACGACCATCCTGTGGTTTGTCATCAATGTTAATTTTTACTCTTGATAAAGCTTTTAAGCGTGAGATAACGCGATGCCATTTTTCTCTATCCATTACAGCGGCTTCTTGTAAAACTCCGTCAACACGCAAGCGAATAACCACGCCTTGTTCTTCAGCTTCAATGTGCACATCGCTTGAGCCAACTTTTAAGGCAGCAGCAATTATTAAAACAATAACATCGCTCATGCTGACTTTATTTATTTTTTCGCCAAGTGATTTGTAATCCTTTAATTCTTCTTTAAACTTGATAAGGTCTTCAGCTTTAACTTCAACAGCCTCAATAACAGCTTTGATTTTAGGTAAACTCTTGTATAACCAAAGAGCATGATCCATGCTGTGTGAAGAAACTAGATAGATTTCACCGTTTTGTATGAAAAACTTGTCTTGTAATTCTTTTAGCTTAGCCTGAACGTTTTGTGATAATGGATCAAGGGCGGCTAATCTAATTTTTTTACCATCAAAGTAAAAACAAACAACTGATTTTTCATTTGCTTCTTTTTCATCAATTAAAGATAGTGCTTCTTGGCTAATCGGGAAGCCGGCTAGGTCAATATAAAGCACGCCAGCACTTAGGGCGCGGGCATTGGTTAATCTTTCCAAATCTTTAAGTTTTATTTCGTTTTGTTTTTTGGCAAATTTACCCTCAAGCGTGTCTTCATCTAGAGGTTTTTCAGTACCGCTTGAATGGATTAAATCGTCAATTGATTGCATGTCGTCACTCATAAGAAAAGAGCCTTGATTAAAAACATTTAACTATAAATTGCTCTATTAGTGTACCACGAGAAAGACCTTTCTTCAATTATGTTAATTGAATATTTTATGGTATAATTATTGAGTATTTAAAGTTTTCCTGCACCCTCGGTGCAACCCTTTTTACTGTATGAAAAAATTATTCCATCTTTTGGGACAAAAAATGCCTCCGGCCACACCATTGATTTTACATGACGGAGCTAACGACGGCGAACACAATTGGCTGAATTTTGGCGAAGAAGAAGGCCAGCTTTCAGTTGATATCTATCAAACTGACGATGATTTAATTGTTAAATCAACTATTGCTGGCGCTACCAGCAAAGACGTTGAGGTATCTTTAGTTGATGATATGTTAACTATACGTGGCAAGCGTGAACTTGACGAAGAGGTTGCCTCTGATGCTTACCTGTACCGTGAATGTTATTGGGGTCGTTTTTCTCGTTCTATTGTTCTACCGGTTGAAGTGCGTGGTGATAAGGTTATGGCATCTTTGCATAATGGTGTTTTGACGGTTGTTCTACCTAAAGTAAAACGTTCTAAGCATACTAAAATTAGAGTTAAAGAATCCGGTTCTAAAGCCTAATATGGAAATAAAAGCCTTTGTTCGCGAAATTGATGATCAGGAATTAAATCTAGAAACTGAGACAAAAACTAGAATCATAATTCCTAAGGCGATGTTACCTGATGCAAAAATTGATCAGGTAGTTTATGTTTCTTGCGCCCTAGAGCCAGATAAATTGGCACGAGAAACTCTTAATGAGTTACTTTCTAACAATGACTAATAATAAGACAATAAAAAGTTTTCCAGCCTGGCTGCTTATTTCAGCGGCTGTTTTTGTATCTCTTATTTTTATTATCGTTATAACGGGTTGGTATTTTAATGAACAGTATCAAGCTCGGATTGCTCCAGGCGTGAAAGTTGCCGGAGTTTCTTTGGGCGGGAAAACAATTGCTGAGGCTCAGCCAGTACTACAAGAAATTCTTGGTAAACTCGACGACGGAATTCCAGTTAAGTTCAATCAAAAAACCGTCAACATTGCCGCACAAAAAAATATTTTAAGCCCCGATTCTTTTCAGCCTTTAGTTTTTTTGGATTCAAATAGTACGCTCAATAACGCCTTTCTTATTGGTCACTCAAATAATGAATTGCTTAATGCTTGGCAAAAAGTTAATTCATATTTTTTTGGTAATTCAATTGATATTTCTATGACGGTTGATCGCGAAGCAATTGTTGCTCAACTTAAAAAAGATTTTTCTGACCAAGAAAATAAACCAACTAATGCTAGCGTTAATATTTCCAAAGGTCAGACAACTATTGTTAAAGAAAAAACTGGTATTTTATTAAATTATGATAAGGCCGCTTCTGACATTATTAATCAATTGCATTTAGTTAAGGTTGATCCGATTATTATAGAGTCTAGGGTCGTTGAGCCAACTGTTTTGGAAGCTGATGTACAAGCTAATTTATCAGCCGTTGAAGCCTTTTTAGTCTTTCCTAAAACTAAGTTAGTTTATGAGACTAACTCTTGGGATCTAGATACAAAAAAAGCTAGTCAGTGGCTAGCTTTTTCTAAGGTAGATAATAACGTTGAGGTAATTTTAGATCAGGAAAAAATCAAACAGTTTTTAACCGACGAAATTGTTCCAAAGGTAAATCATGATCCGGTTCAAGCTCGCTTATCAATGACTAGTGGACGTGCTTCAGTTTGGCAGGCTGGTGCAGAAGGTGTGGCGATTGATCTTGATAAAACTGCGGCGTCGATCGCGGCTTGGCCAAAAGAAAAACCAGCTACAATTGAAATAAGCGTTAACAAAACACCAGCCGGTGCTAATGATGTTAATGCTGAAGAATTAGGTTTAAAAGAAATAATTGGAACGGGTATTTCTAACTTCGCTGGCTCCCCGGCTAATCGTCGCCACAATATTAAAGTCGGAGCAGCCGCTTTGAATGGCTTATTAATTAAACCAGGTGAAGAATTTTCTCTGTTAAGAGCTTTGGGTAGAATTGATGGCAGCACGGGTTATTTACAAGAATTAGTAATTAAAGAAAACAAAACTATCCCTGAATTTGGTGGAGGTTTATGTCAGATTGGTACGACTTTATTTAGAACAACTTTTAATAGTGGATTGCCGGTAACACAGCGCCGTAATCATTCCTACCGAGTGGTTTATTATGAACCAGCCGGGACCGACGCCACGATTTATGACCCAGCACCTGATTATCGCTTTGTTAATGACACTGGTAAATATATTCTTATTCAAACACGCATCGTCGGCAATCAAGCAATCTTTGATTTTTGGGGAACAAAAGACGGTCGCCAAATAAATATTGGCAAGCCGGTTATTTATAACATTGTCGCGCCTGCTCCAACAAAAACCATTGAAACAACTACTCTAAAAGAAGGAGAAAAGAAGTGTACTGAAAAAGCTCACAACGGAGCTGATGCATATTTTGACTATAAGGTTACTTATCCGAGCGGCGAAGAAAAAGCCGTTAGATTTTCTTCTCATTACGTACCCTGGCAAGCTGTGTGCTTGGTCGGCGCAAAAAAATTACCTGACACTATTATTCCTCCAGTTGTTACACCAACAGTCAGCCCTGTTGTTTCACCTGTAGCAAATTAGATCAGGAAATAAACTATTTATTTTTATATGGCCCAGTTAAGGTCTAAAGGTTTTACTTTAATAGAGCTTTTGGTTGTCATCGCAATAATCGGTGTTTTATCGACTATGGCAATAATTGCTTTAGGTAATGCTAGAGCTAAAGCTAGAGATAGCAAAAGAGTGGCCGATATAAAACAAATAAGCACGGCTTTAGAATTATATTTTTCAGATAACGGAACTTATCCGACTATTATTACGCCCGGACAAAGCATTAAATCACCAGATGGGTTAATTATATATATGGGGAATGTGCCTAATAATCCAGCTCCGCGGAATGACGGCAACTGCCCTGATGTAAATTATAATTATTTAAGTAGCGGGAGTAACTACACTATAATTTATTGCACGGGTAATTCAGTTGGTAATCTTCTCTCAGGAGGTAAATTAATGAGCTCTAATGGCGTAAGGGATTTAGGAACGATGGATGGTTTAGTGGGATATTGGTCTTTTGATGAGGGGGCGGGGGCAACTACTTACGATTCAAGTGGCAATAACAATAATGCAACTTGGTATGGAACATCAACCGTAAGATATGCGACTGGTAAGGTTGGCGGATCAGCCGCACGATTTAACGGTGTGAACGATTATGCATATTCTGCTGGTTCTCAACTGCCTGCGAGTGGTACAATAACTTTTTGGGTAAAAAGAGCAGCAGCTATTCCCTTTAGTGGCAGTCCTCTTCGACTTGGAACTCTACTTGTAAATATTTCAGAGAGCGCATATGTTGTATGGCTTAACTCTAGTTATTCGCCCTCATTTCAGGGTCTATTAACTACTTCTGGAGATAGTTGGCATTTTATGGTAGTGCGTTATAGAACCAATGAAGCTGAATTTTTTTATGACATGCAGTCACAAGGCTTGATTACAGATACTGATCAAACGCCGTCTGGAGCGGGAATATATATTGGTACATATGTCCCATCAGTTTGGCCAATGAACGGGCTTATAGATGATCTACGCGTATATAATCGCATGCTTTCTAACTCTGAAATTCAGACAATTTATGACGCCACAAAATAAAAAACTAAAATTTGGTTTCACTTTAATTGAGCTACTCGTAGTAATAGCTATCATTGGCGTGCTCTCTACCATGGCTATAATAGCCCTAGGTAATGCCAGAGCTAAAGCTAGAGATAGTAAAAGAGTGGCGGATATAAAGCAAATTTCTACTGCTCTAGAATTATATTACGCAGACTATGGTTATTATCCGACAATCATAACACCAGGTAATGCTTTAGCATCTGCTGATGGTACTAAAACATACATGGGCAAGATACCAACTAATCCAACACCGAGAAATGATGGAAGTTGCGGTGCTGGTGATTATTCTTATTCAGTTAATGGTAATAATTCACTCTTTTCTATTTCTACTTGTTTAGGATCTGGTTCCAATAATATTAATACCGGGGTAGCATCTTATTCTCCTAATGGTCTTTTTAGTTGCGGCCAAAAAATATCTGACGTTGAAGGCAATCAATATGACACAGTGCAAATAGGAACTCAGTGTTGGACTAAACAAAACATTAACACCGGAACAACACAATTGTGCGCCGGCGCCCCCGGAATTTATTGTGTTACAAATCCAAGCGATGACACAAAAATAGAAAAATATTGTTATAACAATAATTTGTCTAGTTGTAATACTGGCGGAACTTTTTATCAGTGGTCAGAGGCTATGAACCTTCCTATATCTTGTGCAACCGTAGATTGCTCAGCTCAGGTTACAAGTCCACATAAGGGTATTTGTCCTGATGCTTGGCATATTCCAACAGACAACGAGCTCAAAGTTTTAGATATGTACCTTGGTTTAAGTGCGGCAGAGGCAAATGCTTATGAGTTTAGAGGATCTCATAATGAAGATCTTAGATTAAAGGTTGGCGGAGATACTGGGTTTAATGGTGTGCTTGTTGGCTTTCGTTATCCCGATGGATCATTTGTTTATTTAAATACTTACCTTACTTTTTGGGGTGCCACACAAGGACCCGCCTCTGCTTATTATCGTGGGGTGTATGATGGCTATTCAGGAATTTATCGTAATGCACATGATAAAGCATATGGAAGATCTGTTCGCTGTCTCAAAGATTAATTATGTATATTTGTAATAATAAAAAAGGATTTACATTAATCGAACTTCTGGTTGTCATCGCGATAATTGGTGTTTTATCTACCATGGCAATCATTGCCTTAGGCAATGCCAGAGCTAAAGCTAGAGATAGTAAGAGAGTAGCTGATATAAAACAAATATCTACGGCCCTAGAATTATATTATTCTGATTATAATTCTTATCCAACAATTATAACGCCAGGCAATGCTTTAACGTCTCCGGATGGTACTAAAACATATATGGCTAGTATTCCTAATAACCCTACACCTAGAAATGACTCAGGTTGCGGAGACAACAATTATACTTACGCGTCTACTCCAGATAACACAAACTATAGTCTTAACTTTTGTCTTGGTAATAATGTTAGCTCAACCCCGGCTGGTATTAATTCAAGCTCTAGTACAGGCGTAGGCACTGCGCCAGGACTCGTTGGTTGGTGGAAGTTTGATGAAGGAATAGGGAATGCAGCAATTGATTCTTCTGGAAATAATAATAATGGAACTTGGTACGGAACAGGTGCTCATTATGTGGCTGGTAAAACCGGCGCTTACGCCGGACAGTTTAATGGGACCGATGATTCAGTTTTAGTGCCAGACAACGTAACGATTGATTTTGGACAGAATAATTTTAGCTGGTCTGCCTGGGTTAAATTGAGTTCTCCTCAAAATTCTAGAAACTTTATCTTCGAGAAAGGTTATGAGCCATCAAGTAATGCTTATTATGGATTTTGGGGAGAGCTGGATATTGGAAATGCTTACGTAGGTGGAATGGGTTGCTGGGGGGCTCCATGCGCCGGAATAAATCAAAGTGTCAATTATGGCGCGCTTAGTCCTATTAGTGAATGGCATTTTTATACTCAAGTTTATAATCAAACTAATAATCAATTTCTTTTTTATGTTGATGGACAACTTAGAACACCGCCTACAGCTTTTAATTTAATGAATGCAAATAATAATTTACCTTTATTTATAGGAAGAGACGGACAAGGCAATGCAAATATGTTGAAAGGATTAATTGATGATGCTCGCCTTTATAATCGTGCTATATCAGCGTTCGAAGTTTTAGCACTTTATAATTCTACAAAGTAGTTTTATTTTTAACGCTGCCGCTAGGGCTTGCTTTTGTAACCAAAAGCAACAAAAGTTTTGGGGGCTTCAATTCGCTATTACTTTGTTCACCTTATATATCACCAATCACGGCGCTCAATTCAACCCCCAAACCCCTTGACTCTTCTAAGACCTTAATAGTTCTTAGTCCATTAAATTTATCCGTACCAGTGTTTACGTAAATACAAGTCACCCCTCCCTGTCCGCCGAATCGGCGGATGGGGAGGGGTTGGGGGTAGGGCAGAGCAACAAAAAACACCCCGTCATATGACGGGGTGTTTTAGTCTCTCAAACAAAAGTTCGATTGAAGCGGGTAGGCAAGAAATTTTCATCAGAAAGAATCTAGTCGGAACCGGATTGTTGCTGACGAAGAAATCCCCATGCTTGTCGTGCCTAGCCCGCTACAAGCGACCTTATTGTTAAATGGCCCTAAAAAGCTTTGATAGGGCAATAACAGAGTCTATCATACATAAAAGATCTTGTCAAGGGTGTATTCAAGCCGCTAAATTTATTTGGCTAAAATTAGTTAAAAAAATCAGCCCTAAGGCTGATTTTCCCCATGATATGCACTGGTTTTACACCAGGGAGGAAATGATACTATCAAGCTTTTTGTACAACTCTGAGCTATCGGCCGCCTTAGTTTTATTAAGGTTTTTTCTATATTTCGGTATATTTTTTATAAAGTCAGCGCAGTTTTTAGCTGTTAAATCCTCTGCCCAATCACCATAACCCATCTTCTTTATATTGATAGCATTAAGTGTTTGTTCGACTTGATGAGCAACCGGAATAGCAAAGTAAGGTTTCTTTAGCCATAAAGCTTCTGAAATTAAGCTCAAGCCAGCAGTCCCAATAATGGCTTTACAGTTTTTCATATCATCTAGATTGTCATGCGTGAAGTCCTTGATAGTAACATTATCGATTGTTATATTGCCGGTTACATTACGGTAGATGACAAACTTTTCTTTTTTAATTTTTCTTAGTTCATTTACCAATGAATCAAAACTGGAATTTTGATAAACAAAAATAAAATCTTTAGTGCTCGGCTTTAATCTAGCGATGGGACCTCTGACAATAGCTGGGAAAATAAATGTTTTCGGTTTTGTAATTTTAGTTTTAAAGAAACTGGTTATTAAATAATAATTTGCTCCCCAAACCATACTTTTAACAACTAGTGAGTCAGTAATGAAATCACGCAGATATTTTTTAGGAACAGATATTTTAGTATTAGTTAGCTGGTGTTGATTATCAAGCGAAATCAAGGGTAATCTTTCTAAATGCGCTAAGTTGGCCGATAAAGGCTCAAAATCAGTGATTACTAAGTCTGGCTTAAAGGCTTTAACTTTTTTCAGAATCTTTGGCCAATTTTTTGATTCAGTAATTAGAGTTTTAGCATTATCATAAACCGTGCGCCAATAGACAACTTTATTGTTTTTATAATTTAAACCAAAGCCAGGAATATTTATTACCTTAAAATATTTTTTCAAAAATTTAGCACCTTGGTTGTAGCTTAAAACAATAACTTTATGCCCCTGCTTTTCTAAGTGTGTTAATGTCTCATAACTGCGAGCAGCATGACCAAAACCTTGTCCTGAAACTCCGTAAATAATTCGTGCCATATGTTTTTATGAAAAATATATTTTAAGAAGATACATTATGCCAACGCCTAAGGTTAAAAATATTAATTGACCAAGGGACCAGAGCCAGCGAGTTTCTTTATGAAGTTCTGGTAATAAATCAGACACCGCAATATAGATAAAACCGCCGGCCGTTATTGGAACCAAGAAGGCACTTAGGTTCATTGCGGTTTGACCAAAAGAAAATAAGACAACCGTTCCAAGCACCGCAGCCAAAGCGCTAAAAAAATTAAATAGCAAAGCTTTTTTTCTAGTATAGCCAGCATGAATTAATATTCCAAAGTCACCAATCTCGCGTGGAATTTCATGAAAGATAACTGCGAGAGTTGTGGTTAAACCAAGTGGAAAACTAACTACAAAAGAAGCAGCAATCAAAAGCCCGTCAAAAAAGTTATGAAAGCCACCACCAATCAAATTCATTAAACCAACGGGATGAGGATGATGCTCTGTGGTTGGAAAATGACAATGACGCCAATGAATAAATTTCTCTAAGATAAAAAATAAACCAATTCCAACCATTATCCATGGCCAAGGATTTGTAGTTTTGTTGTTAGCTAGTTCTGGTAATAAATGAATAAAAACATCGCCAACCATTGTGCCGGCCGCTAGGCTGACCAAAAAGAAAGCTATTTTTTTAAAGCCTTCTTCTGAGCTTGAGAGACTAAACAGGCCGACAAAAGAGATTAATGAAACGACTAATGTGGCAATGATTGAATATAGAAGCATAGTGTTTATTGCCTTATAATTATACAGTATTCACTTGATATAACCTATATTATATGTCGATTATTGACAAAAGTAGCTTAATATGATTTGATTCAGTATCGTTCTATAATAATTTGTGAATTAAATAAAAAATAAAAAGAAAGTTGAGGTCTATTATTGAGTAAACCGAACTCCATTATTACCGCTGAAGGGTTAATTTATGCCGGCGTTTCTTACCCCGATTTATATGAGGGGCACACTCTGTCGCGAGTGCTAATAGGTTTTGACAATTTTCTTAATGAACCGCATTTCTACAAAGAGCTCTGGGGTGTAGACTTGGACGACTTTGATAAAAACATCGGTTATAAGGCTTGTGGACGACGGGATGAAGGCATGGAAACTTTCATCGAGAAAACGGGTTTAAGAAGATTGTCTAAAAACAATGGACTTGCTTATAAAAAATATGAGCAATGGTTGATGGATCTTAAAAGCTTGCGAGAAAGTTGCTTTCAGTGTTCATTGCTCATTGCCGAGGGACTATGCTTTTCTTTAGAGAAAAACTTTTCTGACATTAAACGATCTATCGTGGCAGCGGAAAAAAATCACGTTTTACGTTTGGTAAAGTATCCGGACCTTAAGTTTAACGACTTGATTGAACCACACGAAGATCCTGGGTTCATAACTTTGCAGTTGCATGATAGTTTTTCTGGTTTCAGGTTTGGGAAAAATTTTAATATTGAATTCGTTAGTCCTGAAAATAAAGTCACCGCCTTTCTAGGAAAGAAGGCAGAGCTTTTCTCTGAAAAATTATTTGCCATGCCTCATGCAATAGTAAATAATCTTCCAAAAGAAAGATCAATTGCCATGTCTTTCTCTTTGGACATTGATCTTTAGATAGTCTGTAAATACCTCCCATAGCTTCGGTCTGCTGTTTAGACTGAAGCTATTTTTTATATATTATTTCTTGATTTTCAAAATAGTTTCGATTATTAAAATAGTCGTCAGTGCGTTTAATAACCTTTCTCATCATAGAAACCGCTTCTAATGGATATTTTCCGGCTGCAGTTTCATCAGATAACATGACTGCATCAGCGCCATCAAAAATAGCATTGGCAATATCACCAACTTCGGCGCGAGTCGGCCTTTGGTGCTCCATCATTGAAGTTAACATTTCCGTGGCCACTATGGCTGGCTTATCATGCCAATGGGCATGACGAATAAGATTCTTTTGAATTATAGGTAAATCTTCTAGAGGGCATTCAATACCAAGATCACCGCGTGCCACCATTATACCATCGGCTTCTTTAATGATTTCATCAACTAAAGGTAGGGCTGTAGCGCGTTCAATTTTAGCAATGATTTGCGGCATTGTTTTTAGTTTTAAGCTAAGCAAAAGTTTTTTTAACTTAATAACATCAGCCTTAGATTGCACAAATGATAGGGCTATAAAATCAACGCCGTGCTTAGCGCCAAAGATAGCGTCTTTAATATCCTTGGGAGTTAGTCCGCCTTGCTTTAAGTTAGTTTTTGGTAAGTTAATGCCTTTACGAGAAGTGAGAAGGCCGCCGCGTTCAACTTGAGCGTAGATTTTTTTGTTAGCGATTTTAAGAACTTTTAATTCAATGGCGCCATTACTTAAAAATAAGGGATGACCAACTTTTACTTCATTAAATAAACTCTTACGGTCAATTGGTATTTCTAAATTATCAATGCTAGATTTTTTTCCATAAACAAAAACATAAGTTTCGCCATCCTTCATTTCAACTTCATGACTAAGTAAGCCGATACGAATACGAGGGCCTTGTAAGTCTTGGATTAATTTAACTGTTAAGCCGGTTTCCGATTTAATGTTACTTAGCTGCTTTTTAACGGTGAAGAATTGTTTTTCATCAGCATGTGAAAAATTAAGGCGGAATATATTAACGCCCGCTTTAGCTAGCGAGCGCATCATTTCGTATTTATTAGATGATGGTCCAAGTGTGGCTATTATTTTTGTATGCATAATATATTATTTTATTTTTTTAAATATTTTTGTCGTTCAATTTCAGGAAACTTCTCAATAGCATATCTTAACATTGTACGCGGCATCCGTCGAGTATAATTTTTTAAAAATACCTTTAAGTCATTGATTGATCGTTTGCCCATTTCTCTAAGCATCCAACCAGCGGCTTTATGCATTAAATCATGTTTATCGTTTAATAATTTTTCGGCTAAAGAAAGGGTGTGTTTAAAACTATCAGCTTTTATAAAAGCGTAGGTTGCCACAATTGCAATGCGGCGCTCCCATAGATTATCTGACTTAATAAGTTTATATAGTATGGCCGTGTCTTTGTCGATTAACCAGCTACCAAGAATTTTGCTAGCGCTTAAATCTACTAAATCCCAGTTATTGATATATTTAGTATTTTTTAGATAAAAATTAGTAATGGCTCTTTGCTTTAATACATCGCCCTTAGTAAATTGTTCAACTAAAATCAGTAATGCAATTAAACGAATTTCATGTACCGGAGATTCTAATAATTTTTTAATTTCAATTAAACTAAGATCGCTATATTTTTTAGCAATAGTTCTTGATTGGGGGACTGTTAAGCCCCAAAAAACGTCACCGGCGCCGTATTGTCCTGGCCCAGTCTTAAAAAATCGCCCTAAAATAGCGGTTTTTTCTTTGTTAGCTTTTTTCTTAGCCTCAGTTATTACGTCTTTAGCCTGTATCATAGTAGTACTATTATATAGTAAAAATGCCAATTAAAACAGGGCTTTCGTGCTTAATATTGACAGAATTGAATAAAGGTGATATAATACAAAATTGCGATCTTTGAAAAATATGGCTCTATTAGGTTGGTTTTCCGTAATCTGGCGCAGATTAGGGATAACTAACTTAAAAACCATTAAAATGAAAAGAATAGCTAAAAATATTTTTGTTGCAGCTATTATCTCACTAGTCGCAACAAGTATTATGGGATTTATAAATGGAAGTTTAGAAATCACCGGCAATACATTAAAAGGTTTTAATGTTCAATCTGATTTATTGCTTTGGACCTTCAATATAAATATCGCAGTAATTGTATTTATTGTGGTTATTATTCTGTTGTCCCTTCTTAAAAAGTCAGAAAACCTAAAAATTAATTAATATAAACATTATAAATTCAGAAAGGAATAAAAGGTGGAAGAAAAAATAAAATCTGAATACCTCGCTCTCCGAGGTTTAATCTGCAGCAATTATGAACCACATGTTCAGGCTGTCAGATTTTTTAGACCGCTCTGCTTGGTTATAGCTGTTATAGCTGGATTGGGCTTGATATTATGCGCTGCTGCTGGCAAGAACATGAGTGGAGCAATAGTGCCTTTTGCATGGTCCGCTATATTAGTAGGTTTTGGCCTTTTCTTTATTATAGGATTCGCTGTAGATTTAGATATGCAGAAAATGGAAGTAAACGCTTTAGATGATGCCGTTGCAAAGGACATCGAATTTAAAGACGTTGAGTTATTGAAAAAATATTTTCCAAAAGTAGTAAAATAAATTTTATTAACCTAAAATTATAAGGAGTTGTTAACTTGGAAAAAAAAATCACAAGCCTCAGAGGTAGAAGTAAGTTCACTGATTATTTTCATTATTTTATAATGGCGGGAATCGACGAAGTTGATCCACGCACTATAAATATAAAACACAATCAAGACCAAAGGCTGGATCATTTCAGCACCAAACAGCTCGAAAAGCGTCATGGCAGGTATGTCAGGTCAATCACTGGTAAGGACCTTAATCCTAACAAGCCGGCAAAAACCAATTCAACTCTGCGTGATAAACGCGTTGATTGGTCGAAGTATATTGATTTTGACTATTGTAACGACAGCGGTGAATGCTATATCTTAGATATGTTCAATCTGGATGATGATGAGCCTGTCTACGAAGATATGAATTATAACAAGTATCTTGCCTATAAAAAAATGGCAAGCTGATAAATAAGTGAGATTGTCGAGGACTTTAGAATATTTTTTCTAGAGTCCTCTTTTAATATCTGCGCCAACAGCCTCGGCAATATTTTTATAGCCATCAGCTTTTAAGAGTTTGTTTAAACCGTAGTTTATTTCGCCAATTAATTGTGGGCCTTCGTAAATCATACCTGTAATAAGCTGCAATAATGAGGCACCCAATTTGATCTTTTTATAAGCATCAGCGGACGAAGAGATTCCGCCACAACCAACCAAGGTATAACGACCCTTGGTTTTTTTATAAATCATGGCTAATAGTTTGTTGGCTTCTTCTTCTAAGCCTTTGCCACTAACACCGCCCTTCGTTTCCATCAACTGTTCTTCTTTAGTTAAATGAGTTTTTTCATGAGTTAAATTAGAGCAAATTAAACCAGTAATTCTATGGCGAGCAATAACTTCTAATAAATTATCAACCTGAGTTTCGTCTAAGTCTGGTGACATTTTAATAAAGACCGGCATTTGAGAATTCTCTCTGCCAATGGCTGATAATAATCTTTCTAATAAAAGCGGATCAATAAAAGGCTGACCGCCAGAAGTATTAGGACAAGAAATATTGACGGTTATATAAGAAGCGGCTTTGCTTGCTTCGTGCCAACCAACTAAATAATCTTTAGTAGCTTCATCTACATCGTCGGTTAAATGATCATTGGTTTTAGCAATGTTTATGCCTAAAGGAATATTTATTTTGTTCTTACTAACGCGGGCAACAACCTTGTCTGCTCCTTCGTTAGCTAGGCCATAATAAACGGCAATTGATTTTGATTTTTTAAAACGCCACAATCTTGGTTTAGCATTACCAGCGCAAGCACGGCCTGTGATTGAACCAATTTCAGTAAAACCAAAACCAAGCCCTTCCATAACTTCTGTTAAAACTCCGTTCTTATCAAAGCCAGCCGCTAAGCCAACAGGATTTACAAAATTTAGACCAGCGATAGTTTGTTTTAAGCTAACCGATTCAAAACTAAATAAGTTTTTAACAAAATTACGGCGATAATTTTTAGCGCCAAACCAATGTCCTATGATTAAGGCTTGATTGTGAACTGTTTCAGGGTCAATTTGAAATAAAATTGGCTTAGCGATTAAAAGATAAGAGCCGTGAATAATAGAACGGACTAAATTTGATTTCATAAATATTATTTATAAGTAGGGGCCTGCTCCGCGATGTCTTGCTGTTCGTTCATATAACGAGCTAGAGCATATAATAAGCTTGATAAGCGGTTCATGTAAGCTAGAGAAAATTCATTGATGCTTGTGTCTGGTGCGGCGTCGATAATCATTCCCTCAGCTCGACGGGCAATCGTTCTGCCAACATCACAAATTGCACTACTTTCACTTTGTCCTGGAATTAAAAAGCTGTTGATTGGCGGCAATATATTTTCTATCTCATTTATTACTAGCTCTAAGTCTTTAACTTTCTTTTCTTCGATAAACAAATCAGCGCCAGCTAGTTCGCCTTGAATAATGAATAGATTTTCTTGAACAACTAATAAGGCTTCGGCCACTGTTGGCCAAATAGATGTTGGTAATGTTTGCGTGTTAAGTTTAGCACGGCAAAAACCTAACCAAGCGTTGAGTTCGTCAACGGCGCCAAGGGCTTTGATTGTAGGATGACTCTTTAAAACTCGCTCTGGCGTTTTTAGAGTTTTGGTTGTGCCATTATCTCCTTTGCCAGTGTATAACATATTACAATTAAATTTCACAAGCTCCAGATACGCAAGCAAATTCTTTGCTGCCAGTAGTGGTGTCTCCAGCTTCGTACTGAATAAGATTAGAGAAGTCTAGTTTGCTTAGTTGTGCTTTGCGACGTTCATATTCGGTTTGATCAATTGCTTCATAGGGCGCTAATTGGTAGACATGATCGCTACGAGGTAAGAACGATAGACCACCAACCCAATCCCAATTTTGATAGACAAAGTTAGCAACTTCTAACCATTCGTTTGGTCCAACATAAATAGTAGCTGATGGATTGTGTTCAACAAAGTGTTGTTTTAGTCTTTGCCACTCAATTAATAATTCAATAGCAGAAACATTTTCTTTAAAGATTGCTTTCTCTGGAGCCTTGACTGGGAATTCCAAAACAAAAGTGGTAGCTGATTCAACGGCTTGTCCAACTTCAGGTAAACATGGCACACCTTGTTCACGAGCAAATTGCAATAATGGATCAGTGTGAGAAATACGAACACGACGAATAAAGTATGGTGAGAACCAAGGATGCATACCAGAACCAACGCCAAGTAATTGTCCTGAGTTACCGTGTGGCTTAACGCAAGTAATAGCAGTTGATTGATTGATGTCTAAGCGCTTGGCATATTCTTTATTAACTCTAATACCTTCTTCGCGCAACATATCAAGTACATCATCATTTCTAATTACTTCATTGTCATAGTAACCAGTTAGAGAAACGCCGAGTAATCTTTCTTCATCACAGTTTTTCTTCCAGCCACTTGAAAGATAACCAAAGTCAGTTAAGGTTGATTGATAAGTTCCTAAGATTGTGGCTTGAGCCATTTTTTTCTTCAAAGTTTCTTTAGTGTCATCAGGGCGAATAACAATACTGGTTAAATTACAAAATTGTTTAGAACGCAAATAAATTTCGCCACATGGATTTAGACCAATTAACTTTTGGTCCTTTAGTTTTTCCCAACGACGAGCTGGTAATTGCTTTTCTAAACCGCCGCGGTTGAAGATGCCGCGTTCACCAGACTTTGATTTTACTAAAGCTGTCCATTCATCCAAAAACTCTTCGGCTGATGGTTTTTCGTTATAAACTACTGAATTATTAGCCATAACGCGCTGACCTTCAGTTAAGTAGAATTGGCCTTTTTTAGCGTCGCGCATCTCTGTATCATCTAGATCAGACAAGGAGATTAGAGCACTGCGCCTAACGCCACCAGCTACGACAATTAAGCCGATTTGGCAGATAATGTCATGTAGGTCAATGTTGGTTAAACGACGGCCCTGACGAGCTAAAACTTTAGCGCGAGCAAAGCGCATTAAATCAATTAAAGGCTGAGGACCGCTAGCGCGACCACCAGCTGTTTTCAAACGTGCACCAGCTGGACGAATGCGAGAATAATCAAATTCAATATCTTTTCCATCGGCCCAAGATTTCATACCTAAAACAAAAGCATCAGCCCAACCTTCTTTTGAATCTTCAACAACATGAGTTTCTAATTTTTCTTTGCTCTGTCTTTTGATTTGTGGAAATTCTTGAACCGCTTCTGACTCAACTGAAAAACCAAGACCGGCGCCGCACATTAAGATGTACATTATTTCACCTAAGTCTTGAAAACAAGACGGCGCGATGTAAGAACAGTTGTAAGCCCAAACATTTGAATTTTTTGCAGCTAGTCCTGCAGACCATAGCAATCTCATTGAAGGACAAACATCTTGATTTAAAATAGCTTGTTCTAAATCATTGTATTCTTCGTCAGTAATTTTTTTACCAAGCTTCTCGCGCATGAAATCAATGTAGCGTCTAACAGTCTCAGTCCAAGTTTCGCGGCGTTCTAGTTCCGGAACCCAGCGACTATACATTTGATAGAAAATAAATTCAGAATATGAACTTCTAAAATACTTACTACTGTCATTTATAACCGCTTTAACGGCCTCAGGTACTGGTCGAGCAGTGCGTCGTATCTTAGCTCGTTCATTGCGATATAAAATGTAAGCTTTGGCGGTCTTAGTAAAACCTTCGCGCATTAATTCTATTTCAACAATGTCCTGAATTTGCTCAACCGCAGGAATGTTGTTATGAAATTTATTTTTTCTTGCTAAAGTCTTTAAATTTTTTGCAACCGCGCGCGCAATTGTACGCGCTTCATCTTTACCACCTTCAGAGGCTTCTTCTAAACCTTTTAAAACTGCACTTTCAATTCTATTGGGATCAAATTCGACAAGTGTGCCGTCTCTTTTTTGGACCTGGGTGAAGGGGTGAAGCATAGGGGTAAAATTATTATTTATAGCCTCATAAATATAGCATTGATTTTGTGAAACTAGAAGTGGATAAGTCAGCTTGCTTGACCATTGTTTAATTTTTATTCATAGCTATGACCGCTATATCTAGTGGCAGCAGCTTTTTCTCTGCCCAATATATGGTGTTTTGAAAAATGACCGATTTTTTCCCTTATTTTTCTTAGGTTTTTTCAATGACAGTATTGTTGATTTTTTTCTTAAGTAAATTCAAGCTATATTTTGACCTTTCTAAAAACATTTTGGACAAAAAACACCCCTAATTAAAGGGGCGTTTTCGCTGCTGTGTTTTAGCTGCTAAAATTGATAGTAAAACTATACATTCCCATACTGCAGAGCCCTTTAAGCGAGCTGCCTGCGGCTTGATTTGGGATTTCAATGTCAGTTGTGTCGCTCGGTGGCAAGTTTTTGGAGTAATTAATGGCCGGAATCCGCAAGGCAGACGAACAATCAAAAGTACTGTTCGTTTTAGCTCTGATAATTGTTGCCACATTGGCCTTGGCGTTGGTCACCTTAGGACTATAACCACCCTTTACGTCAATTGTAATGACTTGTTTGCCATTTTCAGTGCTGACGTTTGAGCTTGTGACCATGGTCTCGGTGTTGTTGCTGTATTTAACGGTTTTTGGCGCTTGATTATAGGAGGCGATAATAAATATAACGATTATTATGATTCCCCCGACAACGAGAAGTATCTTTTTGCTCATATTTTTAGAAGTTAAAAATTGGCGGAATAATTCCTAGGGCCGCCAGGCTGTTTATTATGTTAAATAAGGCAAAGCAGATAATAATTAAGCCCATAGTTTTGAAGAGTGTGCTTGTATTGGCTTTTAATTTCTCGGCAATTCTAGAGCCAAAGCTGATTAAGCTTAAGATTGGTAGGGTGCCTAAAGCAAAGACTAGCATTATCATGGCGCCGTTTATAAAGCTGTGGGTTGATAAAGCGTAAAGCTGCATTGATTGAGTAAAGCCACAAGGCAAGAAGAAAGTGACAGCACCAATGATAAAGGGGGTAATAACTGTGTTAAGGCTTTTTAGTTGTAGTAGATTTTTAGATAAACCTTTTGGCATGGTAATCTGTAAGCGATGACTCCAGGAAAAAATATTTAATAAATTAATACCTAGGCCGAGCATGACTAGTGCAATGATTATATTTAGTGTTGAAGTGCCAAAGGCGCCGAGTTGAAATGATCCACCTAAAACCCCAATTAAACCACCAAGTAAGAAGAAGCCAATCAAACGACCAGCATGAAACATAATATGCGGCTTGGCTGAATTGCCCTGCTTAGCGAAGCTGGCTGATAGAGAAAGAGCTAAACCACCAACTACTGCCATACAGGTTGATAGAGAGGCAACGATACCAATCACAAAAGCCGTGCTATAGCTAACACTTGAGGCTTGAATTAAATTAGCTAAACCCAGTTTTTGTAAAGCGATAAATAAAGCAATGATTAAAATTGTCGTTGGAATAGCAATGTTAAAACCAGCCCACTTGTCGGAGTTTTGTTCTTCAGGTGAATCACTTAAGCTATAGCCATGTTTAGTTAATGATTCATTAAGACGTTTTTTAGTTTCTGCAATTGTTTCATTGCTAAAATCGCCGCTTATTTCTAATGTGTTTTTATCAAGGCTAGCTTTAGCGTCTATAACGCCCGCCACTTCCTTGCTTTCTGTTTCGGTTAAAATTACACATGATGGGCAGTGCATACCTTTAACATAAAAAGTATAATTTTTTTCCATATGTTATTTAATAATAAAATTTTTATTAACAAAATGCATTTGATCAAGAATTGTATTTGTCTTTGGTAAGACACCTCCAATTACAACATTGTTACCAGAAAAATCTTCAATAATATCACCGGGTTTACTAAACTCTTTTTCGTTTATCATCATTTGTGCGTCGCTGTAGCCGATATAAACTTGCCAATATTCTTTGTTATTAATTTTTATTTTTTCAAAACTATTAATACTATTTTTTAGTTTATCTGGCAGACTATTTTTATCACCTTTATAAAATATATCAACGTTTTCTTTGTCGGCTATAATTTGTATGTTAGCGACGTTTGTCATTTTGGCTAAAGTTTTATTATTAATAAAATGATAATCATCAATCAGGGTTCCAGTTTGTGTAAGTATTCCAACTATTTTTACATTAGCTAAACCAAAGAAATCAGTTAAATTATCCCCCGGTTTGTTAATTAGTTTTTCTTTTATCATCATCATGCCCTCATTGTAACCAATTATCATTTCGTCATTGCCTAAAGTTAATGTGCCGGTTTTTATTTTCAATATGTTCGGTAAACTGTCAGTGCCTAAAAATAATTTAGGACTTTCTTTGGCAAAATTAATTTTACTTTCATTGCTAGCTAGAAAAGAATTCAAATTAGTAGCCGCTTCAATTGATACAAGTTTTGCCATGTTTTTGTCTTCCATGCCAGAACTTAGCTTAGCAAATTGAAAAAAGCCAAAAGTAAAAACCAAAACCATGATTATTGGTGCCATTATTGAAAGATAGTTTTTTTTATTTGGTTTAAAGTAACGTAATAACAATGAATTGCCAACTACTGAAATAGAGCTCATGGCCATGGCTAGGCCGGCTAATTCTGGCTTTAAGACCAAGCCGAAGCCAATAAAAATACGGGCCGCAATCGGTATACCGATGATGTTATAGAACAAAGCAAAAAACATGTTTTGTTTTATTTTACTCATCGTTTCTCGTGATAGCTGAAAAGCGGTTACTACGTCATTTAGATCATCTTTCATAATTACAATTCCGCCAGCTTCCATAGCAACATCTGTGCCTGAACCCATAGCAATCCCCAAGTCGGCTTGTGCTAGGGCCGGGGCATCATTAATTCCATCTCCTACCATAGCCACTTTATAGTTTGCTGCTTGAAGTTTCTTTACTTCATTGGCCTTATCTTTAGGTAGAACTTCGGCTAAAACATTGTCTATGCCAACTTGTGCAGCAATCGCTTTGGCAGTACGTTCGTTATCCCCGGTTATCATATAAACGGCAATGCCTAGTTTTTTTAATTTAGTAATGGCTTCCTTGGAAGTTGTTTTAATGGTGTCTGCCACAGCAATGATACCTACCACTTCTTCTTGGTTAGCTAGCAGCATCGCAGTCTTGCCCTGTGCCTCTAATTTAATTAGTTGCTCATTAATATTGTCAATTGAATGATTAAGAGTTTCGCTAATCAAACGGCGATTTCCAAAATAATATTCTGTGCTATCAATTATTCCTTTAACGCCGTGTCCAGGAAGAGCTGTAAAGTTATTAATTTCCTCAAGACTAATTAATTTTTTATCAGCGTAAGAGTAAATTGCCTCGGCTAATGGATGCTCAGATAACTTTTCTAGACTTGCTGAAATTGCTAAAATTTTATTTTCATCAATTTTTCCTAAAGCGATAATATCTGTTACTTCTGGTTTACCTTTAGTTAGAGTTCTGGTTTTATCAAAAATTATTGCTGTAATATTGCAAGCCGCTTCTAAAGGTTCACCGCCTTTTACTAGTACTCCATATTCAGCACCCTTACCAGTTCCAACCATTAATGAGGTTGGTGTAGCAAGTCCTAGTGCGCAAGGGCAGGCGATTACGATCACGGCTGTGAAGGCCATTAAGGCAAATGATAGAGTTGCGCCTAAAAAGAAAAACCAAACTAGAAAAGTAATAATAGCTAAACTAATAACAGTTGGTACAAAGACAGCTGACACTCTGTCGGCAAAGCCTTGAATCGGCGCTTTTGATCCTTGAGCATCTTCAATTAAACGTATGATTTGTGCCAAAGTTGTTTCGCTACCAATTTTTGTAACCTCAAATTCAAAACTTCCAACCTTGTTAATCGTGCTTCCAATAACGTTATCGCCCACATTTTTTTCTACCGGCAAACTTTCTCCAGTAATCATTGATTCATCTATGGCCGAAGAGCCTTTAATTATTTTTCCATCAACAGGTATTTTTTCGCCTGGTCTTACTAGGACAATGTCTCCATGAACCACATTTTCTATTGGAATATCAGATGTTGTGTTATTACGAATTACACGAGCAGTTTTAGCTTGTAAGCCCATTAGTTTCTTGATAGCATCTCCCGTTTTGCCCTTGGTACGTATTTCTAACCACTTTCCGAGAATAACAAAAGTAATTAGAAAAGCAGCGGTCTCAAAGTATAGTTCAGGTATTTTACCGCCAAGACCAACAATTGACCCAGTTTTTAAAAAGTAATCTACAAAATTAACAAGGCTATATATAAAAGCAGTTGAGGTACCAATTGCAATTAAACTATCCATGTTGAAGGTTTTCATCTTAAGTGATGACCACATGGCCTTATAAAATCCAGCTCCAATAATAAACTGGATAGGTATGGTAAGAATTAGAGAAATAATACCAATAAAAGGTAGGATGGCTGTTTTGCCCGGGCTAGCAAAGAAATCAAGCAACATGAAATATAACATGGGCAAGCTGAGAGCTAAGCTAAATAGAAATTTTTTAAAATATAAACTAGTTTCTTTCTCGCGCTTCTTTCTGTCATAGTCACTATCTTTAGCGTCAATTGTCTCTGCTTTGTAGCCAGCTTTGTTTACAGCTTCAATTAGGTTTAGTATTTTGGTTTGATTTTCATCAAAGATAATACTAGCCTTTTCAGCTGCAAAGTTGACCGTCGCTTGTTTAACACCAGGAGCTTTTTGTAAGGAGCGCTCTATTAAGGTGGCACAAGAAGAACAGTGCATACCAAAAAGCGACAAGCTTATTTTTTGGTTAGCATGACTACTGCTGTTAATAATATTTTTTTCTTCGCTCATATTTATTTTCTTTTAAGTCGATAGACTTTTAAGATTTCTTCTTTAGCCTTAGCTTCTTTGCCCTTTTTAATCTGATGGACTAAGCAGCCACCAAGATGATTTTCCATCAAGGCGTCTTCAACGCCGGATAGAGCTTGTTTAACAGCTGAGGTTTGAGTAATGATATCAATGCAGTAGGCATTACTATTTATCATTTCCTGTAAGCCCCTAACTTGACCCTCAATAATTTTGAGACGTCTTATAAGTTTTTGATTGTTGTTTGTCATATACCAAACAGTATATACCCCCTGGGGGTATTAGGTCAAGCCGATAAAAACGCTAACAAAAAACAAAAAACCTCCTTTCGGAGGTCTTTTGTTTTAACTTATTAACATTTTTTAGAATTCCATGCCAAGTCCACCATCTTCAATTTTAATATCTGTTGAAGTCGTGTTAGCTGGTACGTTGCTGGCTTGCAATAGATTACAGGCTTTAAGATCGCTGTTAAATGTCTGCCAGACATTGTCTCGGTATTTTTTAGTAGCTTCTTTTCCGCTTTCAATTGCTTTCTTAAAAGTTTCAACACAAACTTTATTAGCTTCTTTCTGCTCTTTAACGGTTGTTTTATCTAGAGCTGCTTTTTGGCAAGTAGTGCGAGTGTCAATTGTAGACAACAAAGTTGTTGTACCTGTTGTTATACCGCTCTTTAGAGTAGCGTCTCTTTTGTCAAAGGCGGTCTTAACGCATGATGCGGCTTCTGGTCGCACTAAGGCTTGATTATCGTCTTTTCGCATTCCCCATAAAGCATTACCTAGTTTCTTAACTTTTTCAAAATGCTCAATTTCTGATGGGTGAGTAATCTTTTCTAAGATTATTTTTCTCATGCCAAATAACTCCTTGCCCTTCTTTACGATGTTTGTAAAGTTAACAACATCGTCTGGCGAAGAGATTTTTTCTTGTTCTTTCTTAACCTCAACCATAGTTACTGGTTTATCGGCTTTCTTTTCGCCTTCTTTAGCCATGGCAACTGTGCCAAAAACTAAAGAAAACGCAATTAAAGCAAACAATATTTTTTTCATATTATTTTATTTTATTACCCCTAGCGAGGCATTGGATATTATTATATCACAATTTTAATTTTCTAATAAAATAAAAAATAGGCTTTCTAGATTTAGCCTATTTTACAGTCATTTTAATTGATTATCTTTAATGATAATCATAAGCGTCTTTGGCGCTTTTTATAGCATAAGCCGCTGTAATAGCGTCTTCTCGGGTTATTTTACCTTGGCTAAATTCCCTGCCTATTCGGTCCAGCTCACTAAACTCGTAGTCATTCCCCCCCATTGGGCCAAGCGCTACTTTGATAATATGGATAACAGCCAGGGGATCTTGCGGCATGCCAGTTTGTTCTATTTTAATATTTTCCATATTGTTAATATAATCCAATAAACCAAGAAAATCAAATATATAAAATTGTCCCTAAATGTAATTCAACCCTCCTTGAATAATCAAAGAGGGTTGTTTTTTAAAATTTCGTTCATAGAAATGAACCCAATGAACCTATTGCTACGTACTCCTCATTGTTTTTACCGATGTTCATTATAACACCACAAAGGGCCAGCAAAATAAACCAAATGCCTAATATGATCGAGGTTGATTCAGAGCCGGGACCAATTAAATTAAATGACCATTTTAGGAATGCATATACAAATACGTTGGCTATTAATGAGCCGCTGTAAGCTATTCTAAAAACCCTTTCTTCTTCTTTTCTTTCGATTAAGAAGAATGATGCAAGCGATAGAACGATAAATACTACAATGTAGGCCCATCCGTACCAGCCGTGAATTACATGTGTAAGAACGAGCCAAGTATAAATCATCGGCGAGAACAGAACTAGATAGATAAATAAATTTTCCAAAGAACTTTTTACGGTTTTCACTTCTAACTCCCATTTTAAGTTTAAGCAATAGCTAATAATTAACATAATATTTCTAATAAGTCAATAGTAAAAGCTTTAATGTAATTTAACATTAAGGCTTTTACTAAGCAATATACTGTTTTTTAAGCAGCTCTTAGGGTCTTTTGTAAGCGCTTATTATGTTGATGATAAAAGATTCTTTTAGCTATTTCAACTATGCCTAGGTATATGAGGACATAGCCGAAGATAAAGGCCATTAGTGAAATTGGTAGTGTTCCAAAACCCATAATTCTTCCAAGGAAAGTGAATGGAATTATCCAGGCAATTGCCACAGCTGACAAGGTAGTAATTAGTAAGGCCTTGCTTGGGCGACTCTTTATGAACGGAATTTTTTTGGTTCTTATTATATAGATAACTAGAATTTGTGTTGCGATAGATTCAATAAACCAACCAGTTTGGAATTGGCTTTCTCCTAAATGGTAAACCGAGAATAATAAGAAGAAAGTTAGGAAATCAAATAAAGAACTAATCCAACCAAAGACCAGCATGTATTTTTTAACAAAACCGAGATCCCAGTGAGTTGGTTTTAATAACTCATCTTCATCGACCGTGTCGGTTGGTAGTGAAAACTGTGAAGCATCGTAAATAAAATTGTTAAATAATATTTGACCAGGCAGCATCGGCAAGAAAGGCAAGAAGGTTGCGGCGCCCATCATCGAAAACATATTGCCAAAATTAGATGATAGACCCATCAAAATATATTTCAAAGTATTGTGAAAAGTTTTGCGACCTTCGATGACACCGTCTTTCAATGTTTCAAGATTTTTTTCTAATAAAATAATATCTGCAGTTTCTTTGGCAATATCGACGGCGTTATTAACTGAAACGCCAACATCGGCGGCGCGTAAAGCGGGCGCATCATTAATTCCATCACCTAAAAAGCCGACGGTTTTACCAGCCTTTTTTAGAATTAAAATAATTCTTTCTTTCTGTATTGGGTCAATGCGCGCAAAAATACTTAGATTTGGCAATTTGTTACTTAGCTGGTCATCATTTAACTTCTCCATTTCTTCACCAGTGATTGTTCCTTTAATATCAAGACCGATGTCGCGACAAATCTTTTCTGATAGTAATTCGTTATCACCGGTTAAAATTTTAATTTCTACACCGAGCTGTTCTAATTCAACAATTGTTTGTTTTACTGTTTCCTTGGCCGGATCGAGGAAGCTAAGAAAACCAATGAAGGTCATATTGTTTTCCTCATTTTTATCAAAAGATTTTTGACTATCATCGGCTATGATTTCTTTGTAGCAAAGAGCTAGTACTCTAAAGCCGTCTTTGCTTAAGTTTTCAAATTTTTCTTGAATTATATTGCTGGCTGATTTGTCCTTAACTATTTTATTGTCCAGCTCATATTGATTACAAATACTAATAACCGCTTCGGGCGCTCCTTTGGTGATTAGAAATTTCTTATCATCCTTCTTAACAACCATTGAGCTGCGGCGACGTTCAAAGTCATAAGGAATTTCATCAATTTTCTCAAATCCTACAACTTCTCCAGCTTGATATTCGTTAATAGCATTATCCATTGGGTTTTGAATTCCTGTGTGGAAATAGCTACTAGCCCGACCAAACTCTAGGACCTTAGCAGAATCCTTGCCTTCATAGTCAGTGTATTTAACCAAGCTGATGTGATTTTGAGTTAAAGTTCCGGTCTTGTCAGTACATAGAATATCCATGCTACCGAAGTTTTCAATTGAAGATAAGTGTTTTACGATAACTTTTTTCTTGGCCATCATTTTTGAACCGCGGCTTAAACAAAAAGTAATAATTGCTGGTAGCATGTCAGGTGTAACACCAAGCGTAACCGCCAGTGAAAAAGTTATAGCTTCTAGGATGGAATTTTTATTTAAATGCTGGAAATTTTTTATGAGGTAAACCATTAAAACGAAGCTCACCATATAAAAAACTAAGCGCATGATAAATAAACTGAACTTGGTTATGCTAATTTCAAAATTTGTTTTTGGCTCCGCTTTATCTAGTTCGCCAGCAATTTTACCAAACTTGGTTTCTTTGCCGGTTTTTAAAACTAAAGCAGTACCAAATCCACTAACCACGCTAGTTCCCATGAATATTACATTTTCATCTTCGGCCGTATTATTTTTGTTTATTCTTTTATTTGAAGCCACTTTCTCACAAGGCATTGATTCGCCAGTTAGGGCTGATTGATCAACGAAAAAGTCATCGCTTTCAACTAACTGGCAATCAGCTGGAATTATGTTTCCGGCTGATAGAAATAAAATATCATCAGGCACAACGTCGGCGAGAGGAAGCTCTTGTTTTTTACCATCACGTAAAATAGTAACTTTTGTACTAACGCGAGTGGCTAGTTTTTCTACGACTTTTTGTGATTTATACGAGTTAATGAAATCAAAGACGGCTGATAAAATTACCATCATAATAACAAAGATGGCGCTGGTTCTTTGTCCAATAACAAAAGATACCACTGAAATACTTATCATTAAGAGGAATAGTGGGCTGGTTAGTTTTTTGAAGAACATGACAAAGGAACTAAATCTTTTTTGTTTTGTAATGATGTTTGGTCCAAATTGTTTTAGCTTTAGGATCGCCTCAGAACTGCTTAGGCCCTGATATTTTTTAGCTTCAGCCATAGTTTGCTTTAGTGATTAACTAATTAAATATTAGCATCTCAGACAATAAAAAAATAGCCCTTTTTGGGCTATTTTGTCTTATTAACTAGAATTATATTAGTAATATATAGTGCAGAAGGCAATATGCAGTAATTAATGCACTGATAAGCAAGTATTTTTTATTATTTAGCAATAAACTAAAAGGAATGATTATGGTTGGATACCAGGGAGTTAGCCATTTTGTGGTAATAAAAAACAAGGCAACAAAAGACCAGACTATAAATTTAAGCGGCTCGTATCTCTTAATCAGGAACCAATATAGTATGAACAAGTAGGCCAACAAAAAAGTAATAATTTTAAAATAATCTCCAAACAAATTTGGCAAGTGATTACCCAGGCTATAGATTGGAGAGCATTTATAGAAACAGGCGTTGTTTATAAAGAGTACGTTTTGCTTTAGAAAATCCTGAGGCAGTAGATTTATGACTTTAAAAAATATTAGGCCAATAATTAACAAAAAAATATTTGATTTTACAAAAGATTTTAGATTGAATTTAGAGTTTTTAAACCAAATCAAGGGCCAAGCTAAAAATGTGCTGAATTTTATTAGCACTGCCATAGTCATGTAGCCAAGTTTTTTTAGCGGCTTGTCAGAAGTATATAAGAATAATAATAAGAATAATATTATAAATACCTCATTATGTCCCTCAAGAACCAGGTTAATGATCAAAGCTGGATTTAGTATAAATAGTAGATCAAGATAGGCCGGAGCATTTTCTCTTTGTCTTAGTTTAGAAAAAAGCCAAGCAGAAGCTAAAAAGGCAACTAGGGCAAATAGTTTGTAGGCGTAAATAAAAGCAAATAAGCTAGAAAAACTAATTAGCCAGGGAATAAAAGTAATTAATAAAAAAGCCGGGCCATAAGGCGAAGGTAGTGCCATCCACCAAACGTCACTTAGTTCTTTCGGGACCGTTGCCGCATTTAGTGGCGTAGTGTAGGGATTTTGAATGTTGGTGTAAATTACTTCGGCGTTCAAGGCGTAAGCCGTAGTATCAACCGCTAATAGTGGAGGCGATATAAAGCAGAGAAATAAAACAATGAATATAGCAATTTTAAATTTTTTGTCTAGCGTTGTCTTGGCTATAAGCAATATTAGCCAAGTTAAAAGTAGAAAAATAAATAATAGCTCTGTTGTCTCGAATTGGTAATGAGAGAAGGTCTCCAGTGTTATGGCTAAAAAGTTGCTTCTAAAAAAAGATATAATCTCTAAAAATAAATATATTAAAACAATAAGCAAGGTTAATAGCTTTAAGGATAGTTCTAAAATGTTCTTTGGTAGTTTAATAAGATTTTAACTTTTTTGACTTAAAGCTTTTTTCTCTTCAATTTCTTTAATTGACAGGAAAAAGAAAACAACTATTAGAATTGCTGTATTTAATGGTGCTAACCAAAAAGGAAAAACCTGCCCTAAACTTTCCGCAATCATTAATCCACCTAACATGCCGATTGAATACATCGCTCCATTTTTTAAATAAGCATACTTAGAAATAATATTCATACCGCGAACAGTAAATTCACGAACTACAATTGCACCTATGCCGTTACCAATAATAATCAAAGGAACGCTCATAGTAAAAGCAAAGGCACCAATAACGCCATCGATTGAGAATGACGCATCTAAGATTTCTAAGTATAGAATTTTACTCCAGGCACTCATCCGGGTATTCTTTATTAGGCTGTTTTCAGCTTTCTCGGCATTTTTTCTAAATCCATCAGTTATGAAGAAGGCAGTTAGTCCGATCGTCGCCGCTAGAGCTAACATTGGGTCTATTTTTAAGGACAGCCAGACAATTAAAACCGTACAGAGCGAAGTTATAGAATAAAACCAGAGCCCTTGTTTATGAATAAAGCTTTCTACTAAAAAAGCATATTTCTTTTCTTCTAAAAAAAGCCAACTTAAAAAAGTTAGCCAAAGATAAACGCCACCACCAAGAAGCAACAAGCCTTTAGAAGCCTCTAAATAGCCAATTATTCTTGGATCATTAGACCAGACAGCCGTAAAAACTTCAATGATGTTAAAAGCAGGATTAGCAAACCAAACAATTAAAAATGGCAGTAATCCGCGCACTAAGACAATGGCAAATAAAAGTCCCCAGAAAAGAAATATCTTTCGATATTTTTCTGGCATGGTTTTTAAAACATGCGCGTTTACTACAGCATTATCAATGCTGCTGATAATTTCAAATAAGCATAGACCGAAAATTGTGATGAAAATTGACCAGAACATAATGGGCTTAGTTTGTGTTATTTTACTTCTTAATTATACATCAGTTTTTTAGTATTAAAAAACAGCCCCGATTTTTAGGACTGCTTTTTTGAGCTTATTTAAGGATAAAAGTGGTGCTTGTGAGCTTTTGTTTTATTAAAGCTAGGTCTTGCTCTGAATATTTGTTTCCCGCGAGGTTCATGGTTTTAAGATTTTTTAGATTTCCTAATTCGCTAGGTAAGCCCGTTAGTTGGTTGTTTGATAAATCTAGTGTTTGCAAATTTGTAAGTCGGCCAATTTCAGCTGGTACACCGGTCATTAAGTTATTGTTCGCTTTAAGTACTTTTAGGTTTTTTAGATTGCCGATTTGAGATGGCAAAGCGCCAGTCAATTGATTGTTTGATAAATCCAACGTTTCTGTATTTGTTTTATCAAAGGTCGACATCGGCACTTTAGTTAATTTCTGACCACTAAGATTTATGGTTGCCCCCGTAGCTATGTCGTCCAGCTTTGTTTTAGCTGTTTCTACTAATTTATCCTTTTGTTCTTGAGCTACATTATTAATCTCCTGCTTTTTTTCATCAACAAAATTCGAGACAAGTGAACAACCACTTATTGCCACAACGCACATTAATAGCACTGGCAGTATAATTTTTTTCATATAATTTTCTTATTTTACTTGTTATTTAGTGTTTATAGTATAGTCCATTAATGGGTTAAGCGCCATTAAGCTAATGGTTGACAAGGTGTAGTAAAAATGATATTTTTTATGATTAAGATCTTTGAAAAATACTATTTTATTAAATTTTTAGGTTGGTTTTCTTTGGTCTATTTAAGCCCAGGGAAAACTAACTTAATTACAAATAAAAATAATCATAAACAATGAGTACATTTAAAGAATATCTTGCACAACCACCATCTCTGGCTGCACGTTTAGACTCCGCTTTTAAGCGCTTGAATATTGAGAAGAAAAAACAGTTAGAGATATTTAGTTTTTTAGCTCCGCTAAAAATTAAAGACATCCAGACTTATAAGCACAGCCTCAGGGTCGGTATATTAGCAGCTGAAATTGGTCAGCTTATGCACCTAGATCAGAAAGCCTTGCTCTATTCTGGGTTGCTGCATGATATTGGTAAAGCCCTAACTAATTCAAATACCTTGAAAAAAACCGAGGCTTACAATGAAAAGGACTATGAAGCAATTAAAGATCACGTACTAGATGGCTATAAAATGCTTCAAGGCTGTTTTGATTTTGCTGCGGAGATAATTATTTGGCATCATAAGTTTCAGGCCAATGAATATCCTAAAGAAATGCCATCAAGACTACATGATTATAGCAGGGGAACAGAGGTTAAGATCCCGTTTTATGGTCGATTGATTTCTTTGGTTGATTTTTATGATGCTCTTCATCGTTCAAACAAAAAATTTGCAGATCAGGCAGATTTAAGCGGCGAGGAAATGAAAAAAAGATTAATTAATTTTAATCCTGACGCGAAAACCTTGATAGAAAAGTTCTATCAATCAGGTATTTTTACAACCAAGTTAATAGCCTAATTTTTTTTAATTAAAAAGCCCTGTTGCAATAGCGCAACAGGGCTTTTATCATATTTGGGCTAATAATTAATTTTATGCTTAAACTGCCAAATGTTTTGTAAGATAAAGGCGACTAGAACAAAGCCGCCAAAGGCATTGGTTAAGACAAGTAATTGAGCCGATTTAGTCACCGGGAACATTAAAGGGTTAAATAAAAATATCATGGTGCTGTGAAAAAATAGATTTATCGGATCTAGTTTAATAAGTTCTGTAAAGCTATGCGGTTCGGTAACCAATAAAAACCAATACTGGAAAGCAAAATAAGCGACAAATAGAAAAACAATTGAAATTAAACCAATGATCATGTTGGTGGATTCATCAATGTCTCTGATAACTTCAACCGCCAAGAACAAAATACCAAAGGATGACAATATTCCAAAAATAATTATGGTGGCTAGTCTTAGGTCTTCATAATCAGGGTGTAGACCCAAAAACCAAATTAGGATACTTTCAAGCGCTAAAGCAAAAATAAAGTATCTAAAAAACTCCCAGAAATTAATTTTATTAACATTTCGCTGGTGAAGTAACTTCTTTAAAAATTTTTTCATAAATTTAAATTTTAGGATCTTGTATTGTTAACTCAAAATCCTTAGGAAAAATATTTTTACAAATGTGGAAAATACCAAAAGCAATGAAGGTTGCTGAAAAAACGTCAATCGAATAGTGTAGATGACCTAGTAATACCGCAATGCCACCAACTAAAGAACAGCTAAAGAAAAAATAGCGTAATTTCTTTTGCTCCCAAAATATAAAAGCCATTAAAAATGGCAGGCCAGTGTGAGCCGAAAAAAATAAATCATTGCCCGAGCTGATTTGTGAAATAAGATCACCCGGGTTTATGTAAATTTCTCCCAAAGGTGGCGCTAGATGAGTTAGAACCATAAAAAAAGATCTCACTAAAATAAAAACCGCAATACTTTTTACAGCAAAGGGTAGGTGTTTTGGTTCGTACGAAAAAATAGCAATTAGAGCAATTATGAAAAGTATAGCTCCTTCGGAAAAAATTAGATGAACATCAATTACCGGAATGTTGTCTAAAATAATATCAGTAACATAGTTACTAGCGTTGTTAGCAACGTATGAATTGGCGTAATGATTTATAAAGAAAGCGATAATTAAAAATACTATGCTTAAGGCAACGTTAAAAATGAAGCTTTTTTTTAACCAATAAACTTTATGCTCTCGCCACATAATTTTCTGTCAGTCTCTATAATACTATTTATTATATAATAGCCAGGTTTTTTAAGCCATTAGGAGGCTAATCGCCTAGTCTTTTTTCTTGTTTCGCTTGTGAATTGTCGGTTTATTTACTAAAATATCTTTAGCTTTAAAGTTTTCTTTGTCTTCCTCGTCCCCAATAATTCGTATTCTTTCACCTTTATTTAATTTAATTTTTTCATTGAGTTTGGATTTGGAATAATCAATACGCCAGACATTGTCATCAGCATCCTCTAAAATTAGCTCCTTTTTCTCAGTGTCTACCTTTTTTAATTCGCCGGATATTAAACCCGCTTTTGGCTGTGACCAGCGATTAGTTTGTTGGTTAACAATTTTTTTATAAATCGGAACATTAACCGTTAATAAACGATCAATTTCCTCGCTCCCGCCATAAGCATAAGCCGTGCCGCCGATTATAGAACAAAGCACTAGATAGATAATAGATAGTCTTAATAAGCTATAGCGATAGCCATGCTTTGTTTTTCGCATGTAAAAGTATGCTAGTACGATGAAGCCAGCTAATATGACTAACCAAAAATAAGGCAGGGTTAATAATATAAAGTAAGCTAAATTTTTCGTAACCAAATCATAAGCCTCCCAGTCATTATTTATTATAAGAAAAAATAATATAGAACTCGAAATGCTGCCAACCACGACAGATAGCAAGACACCAAACCAAATTAATATTTGCTTTGTTATAAATTGCCAGCGTGGTTTTGGTTTTAACTTATCATCTGTCACGCGGTGCAAGATTGATTGTGCTAAATTAGGATTGGTCATATGTTTGGTATAGGCTGCGGAATTGAGTTTTGGCTCGATTGAGCCAGCTGGCTACGGTGCCCGGCGGTTTTTGTAAGATATCAGAGATTTCATCGTAGTTTTTTTGTTCTAAATATTTTAGGATTAGTACGTCACGATAGTTGGGTGATAGCTTGTTTAAAGTTTCTTGAATTTTTTCATTGGCTAATGTTTGGTCAATTCTATTAATACCTTCATCTTCCCAAAACTCATTCCATTTTTCATCACCTTCAATGTCTAATCCAACTTCATATTTAACCGAGCGTTTACGGAAGTGGTTAATTGTTTCGTTATGCACGATACGATAGAGCCAAGATGAAAACTTCAACTTAGGATCAAAGTCATTTAAGTTTAAATAAAGTTTGATAAAGGCTTCTTGTAGAACATCATCAATATCTGTTTCGTCTAATCTGGCTAAACGACTGACATAACGCCGCAAAGGAGCTTGATAACGATTAACTAGCTCAGCAAAGGCTGCCTGGTCTTTAAGCGCAAGCTTAGCCAATATCTCATCAGAGTTTGATGGTAGATTATTCTGTTTTTCTGCGTTGTCCGTAGTCATAGCTTTCAGTATAACAAAACGCAGCTAGAGGGGTAAGCTGCGTTTTGTTGGGGCTTTATTTATTTGGTCATTACATTAACCCTACCCTTTATTCCTAAATCGGTTCTGATCAACTTAAAGTCATTGTGTATTGTCTTTAAGTTATTTTTAATGTCCTTTAATATAGTTTTGCTTTGTGTTGGATAATCAGCTGGCTTTAGGTTTTGTGCTTTAATCATAGTTGAACTAATAAGGCTGCTAGTTTTTGAAGCATCAGTTTTTGCTTTAGCTAGACCGGCCTCCATCTTTGCGATTAAAGCAGCATCTCCGTTACTGGCTTTAAGAGCGTCGATCTTAGTTTGGTAATTAGTAAAAGTAGTAGTTTGTATTTTATCAAGGTTGTTACTGTTCATGTCGATTATTCTTAGAGCATTTAGCTTTGGCATAAAGACTCCATAAATACGATAGTCAGTAAACATTGAACTTAGGTCAGCTTTAGCTAGAGCTAAGTCTGTTTCAGCTACTAGTTTTGTTTTCAAATTAGTTAGACCGTTAATATTTTCATCAATCATTGCGATTAATGATGTTTTTTGATTAGCGCTTAGTTTTGATTTGTTGATCGAGGTCTTAGCTCTATTTAGAGCATTGAGCCTCATATCAATCATGTTGCTACCCTTAGTAATAACAGTTTTTAAGTTACTCTCATTTTTAAGTGCAGTTTCATCTTCTCTTGAAGCCATTGGAAAGTTTTCATTAAAATCCTTTGGTGTTTCAATATTTATTTTTTGTGAATGAGCCTTGCCTTTGAAGTTATCATTATCTTGTCCTTTAGCTTGGACTACTCCAAAACCAGCTAAAGAGGAAATCGTTATAATAGCGATTATAAGAGCTAGATTTTTCTTCATATATTTATAATTAATAGTTAGTTATCTTTTGAAAGTCTTTCGACCTTTCTACTCTTATTACGTCCCTGGTGGTAGTTTTCTTGCAATAGCAAAAAAGCCTTAAATAAGGCTATTTTTTTGGCTTTTATGTTGTTTATTTAAATAAGAAGTAAGTGCCCAACACTATAATAGCAATGGCTGATACTTTTTGAATAAGTATTGTTTTACTGATATTTTCTCTATAGAACTTAGGCACCAGTAGGGTTAGTATGAGACCATATAATAAAACAAAAAATGGCTGGAAGCTATTTACTACCCAAACTAAAACCAAAGGAGCTAGCAAGCTAGCGAAATTAGCAAATAGTTTAGCAATAATATTTAATATTTCAGCCAAGAAGTTTACACTAATGACGGATTTATTTTTTTTAATCATGCCAACAAATTGACGGCGATACAATGGTATACAAAAAAATAAAAATAAAACAAAAATAGTTCCACCAATGTATTCCCAGAAAGCTGTTCCCCAAAAGTTTTCTTCTAAAGCAATGATTTTAAAGACTAAACCATTAGTGGCAATCATGAGCGATGATAGCGCCATTAAGAGGAGCGGCTTTAATTTAATCCTTATCTTAGAAGAGAAATCTAGAGATATACTGACTGCACCAATAATTATTAATGATGAGCCAATAAGTTGCCAGAAGGAAAGTTGTTCATGTAAAAATATTAGACCTAAGAAATAGCCGAAAACCGGAATCAGTTGATAGAGTGTTGAAACGGTTGAAGCCTCTTCTTTTTCCATGGCATGCAAATAGGGAATAAAAGAAGCCACTAACAAAGCACCATTTATAGCAATAAAAAAAGCTGGGGCAGCGCCGAGATTTATAGAACTATATTTTAGTGCGATTATAAAAATAGAAACCACAAAACCTGAGAGGCCTGTGAACATAACTAAAGAACCAATGCCTTTGCCGTGGAAATATTTAGTAATAATGAATTTGTCGATGTGGTTAACTAGCGCCCAAATTAATGGCCCAGCTAAAGCAAATATAATCCAGTTCATAATATTTTATTCCCAGAATAATAAAACTATAGCGATAACTCCTAAAACCAAACCAATTATTTGAAATTTATTAACTGGTTCTTTGTAAAATAGTATTCCTAGAATGACGGCGATGATCGCCGTAGCTACAGAAAATATGATAGCGCCGCGACCTAGACCAGAACCATTTTTTAAAGCAAATAACCAAAAGGAGTTAGCAATTAAATATGAAGCTAGACTAGTGACGGCAATCCAGGTTGTCCTTTGTAAGGACCAATTTTTAGCAAAAATATCAGCGACTATTTCAAAAATTATTAGCAGCGATAATGGGATAATCCAGCTGATCATATTTTTAATTCTTTAATTGCCCAATCAAAAATTTCCTTATGTTTACCAATCTCAGGATGAAATTGAATACCTATGATTGGTTTTGAGGCATGTTTAAATATTTCTACGCAATCAGGTGAGCTAGCTAATTCAAGTAAATCTTTAGGTAAATTTTTTGCTCCGATTTTATGATGCTCAATTACTTTTATATGATTACTCTCAATTATTGTTTTAAGATTTTTGTCTGAGACATTGAGCTTAACTTCTCCGTCTAAGCTATGAGATAGTTCCTCAAGCTTGCCATCAAAAGACTTTATTATAAGTTCGGCGCCAAGACAGATTCCGATAATTGGTGTTTTACTATTTTTTATTAAATCAATTTCTTGTTTGTAAAAATTTGGATGACGCAAAGCTGTTGGCATATTAAAACTGCCTGACAAAATTATTGAATCAAAATTTTCTATAGCAAAACCTTTATCAAAGGTTTCTTTATTAATTATCTTTGGAAGATTACTAAAGCAATTAGTTAGCTCTAAAAGATGTTCGCTATGGTTGTCGATAATTAAAATTTTCATTTACTTAGCATTTCTTTTAGTGCTCTCGAGTTATTAAAATATTTTATTTTAGATCTCTCTTTATGACCTTCTTTAATAAAATTTTTCATAGTTTTGCCAGTTATGCCGCCGCTACCTTTTAAAATAAATATATCCTTGCTTATTCCGCTAAGTATTGTTACCTCAAACATTGTCCCAACTCGGCCGCCAATAATTATGGCGCAATCAACATTTAAGCACATATCTAATGATCGTAAATAATTATCGATTACTAATAACTTCTTATTAAAATATTTTTTCTGAAAAATAACTTTTGTGTATTTTGACAAGTCTACTTTATGAAACTTTAAGTGGTCAGCTAATTTAAGACCGGTAGCACAAGAAACTGCTTTGCCCTTATTTTTAAGAGCTGACATAGCTACAAGATGAGGGTAGCCTTCGGTGCCCCCGGTAACTACAATATTGCCATTGAAGCAATGGCCTCGCCAATTTCTTTGGCTAGTTTAATTATTTTTTTGTTGTCAGCTTTAGTTCTGCCAAATACTCCAATTTTCATAATGTAGTCTATTTTTTATTTTTAAACTTAAACCAACCAACAATAATAGGTAGAATAAAGGTGATTATATAATATAGATAAACATCTAATTTATAATAGCCATCAACGGTTTTTAAAAGTTTAACTAAAAATATATAGTCTAGAATTATTGCCATGATTGTCCAGATAATAGCTAGGCCAAAATAACAAGTAAATGAATCTCTTTTAATTTTTTTAAGTAAGACCCAAAGAGTTAGAGCTATGCCAAATGGCATGATATACCAACCAAGTAATTCTTTTGGTACCAGGGCAAAAAATACAAAACCTAGAACATAGCCAAAGAGCCAAAGAATAAATCCCCAAAAAACAGTATTTAGAAAGATTTTTTTATTATCCATAAAGATAGATGTTAATGTTTATCTAGCTAAATTATATCACCAAAAAAAATAACCCCAATTTAGGGCTGTTTTATTAGATTTTTTTGCTAAGGTATTTTAAAATTAGTCTTTTATGCAGCGCACAGAAAGTCCATCAGTTCTAACGTCGCGGTCGGTTTTAATATTTTTTAGAGTGGATTTAACCCCGGTAAACATACCAAGCCCAGCATTTTCTGATGACGGGGCTGAGGTCCATAAAACTGCGTAGCTACCGTAGTCGTAAAATGATCCATCACCATTGCGAAATCCGGATGGTAGTAAGGTGAAATTGTAAATATCGGTTCCATCCCAGGCAATAGGTGTTTGGTCAGCTTTTGCTTTTAGCTTTTCTCCTGCTTCAGTACAGCTACAAATATTGCCAAGGTCACATCTAATTTCGCAGCTAGATTGGCTTAACTGGGCTAGTGATTGCCACTCACTAATACTTGGTATATGCCAACCGGTAGGACAAATTCCCCGTGTTTGATTGCCAATAGTATAACTACCACTAGTTGGGCAGCTTATGGTGTAGGTGCCATTGCCGTTATTGACCGAACCTGCACTATTACAGTCATATGGCAAACCCAAGGCTTCCGCCCATTCATAAAGGCCACCATTATTTAAACAATTTGCATTGTTATTACTATAACAATATTTTTCTATTAAATTATTGTCAGTTTGGCACGACCAATTCAGATAGAGGGGCGCTGAGGGGTTGTGACATAGGGGCTCAGAGTTGTTGCTATCTATTTTGGTTCCTATGTTTAAATTTTTAGCCATCCAGCATTGAGAGCCGATTAAAGTTGTTGGGTATGATTCATTTTCGTAAGATAGATTGTCGCCACAGGAAAATGGCGCTGGCCCGGCGTAGCCATTACTGAGAGTAAATTTAAAAGGGTTAAAATAAAGATTTACGCCGCAAGCGATTTTAAGATTATTGATATTTGAGTTATTAATTAATCCAGTGCTGTTTTCTAGATAACAATTTTGTCCCAAGTATTTTTGCTTAATTTCAATATTAAAGCTTGTATTGTTAGTTAGTTTGCTCTTAAGAGTAAACTAACTACTTTCTCCTGGGTTAATTGTTATGTCTTCGTTATTATTTATAAATATGGTGATAGGCAGAGTAATCCCGGTTACTGCGCCACTAATAGTAAAGTTAGCTTCAGGTGTTTTAATTAAATTGTTTGTATTTGGGCTTAATTCTATTTTGTTAAATTTTTTGTTTACAAAATTTCTAGTAGCAGGACCAAAGTAACCATTGCTAGGAATAATTTTGTTAGTTTTTTGAAATTTAACCAAAGCATTTTTAGTGGCTGGGCCGAAATTGTTTGTTTCTTTATTTTTAGAGCCAGGACCAGATTTAGCGACAATGAAACCATTGGTATTAAGATATTTTTGCAGCTCCTTGACTTCACTATTAACATTGCCTAAAGCCAGGTTTTTGTTAAATACAAAACCGCTAGCCACGGCCATGTTTAAACTTGAGCCGAGAAATAAAATGCTAGACAAAATTATTATTCTAATTAACGATATTTTATTCATGATTTAATTATACCATAAACGAAATATGCCTAGTTTTATAACAAATATTGACATGATTCAAATATCATTGTAGATTGATGAATCAAACAAACATAAATTTACAATTGAAAAAAACAAACAGTACTTTTAAAAAAGTCCTTGAAACAGTCTCTAAAATAGATGGCTGGTTAACAGGCAGAGAAGCTAAAGTTTTATATTCTTTAGCGAAAAAAGTTCCAGACTATCAAGCCATTGTTGAGATTGGTAGCTGGAAAGGGCGCTCTACTGTTTGTTTAGGTAGCGGTACTCGTGACGGCAAAAAAGCAATGGTTTATGCGATCGACCCTCATACTGGCTCATCAGAACATAAAATAATGTTTGGTGAAGATATAAGTACGCTGCAAGATTTTCAAAAGAATATTCTTGAGGCAGGGCTTAGTGAAAGGGTTAGGTTGGTTCAAAAAACATCAGTTGAAGCGTCTAAAAAATTTAATGGACTCGTTGGTTTAATTTTTATTGACGGAGAACACAAATATTCATACGTTCAGGCTGATGTTGATTCTTGGTTTGCCAAAGTTATTGATGGTGGAAGCATTGCTTTTCATGATTCTTGGCATTTGTTAGGACCAAACATTGCTTCAGCAAAACTACTTTTATTTTCTAAGGAAATCAGAAACCCGAAATTGATTGATACAATTACGGTTTTTGAAAAAGTTGGTAAAAATACTTTTGCTAATAGACTTTATAATGTAGGCTTTTTAAGTTTCCGCACATTATTTGGTTTATTCTTCTTTTTAAGAATTAAGTTTGGAAATTTAGGAGGATCGCGTGGCTAATATGTCGCGGATCCTCTTTTTTTATTTAAAAAACAGCCCGAAAGGGCTATTTTATATTTGGGTCGTTGATGAACTTATTTCTTGCTATTTTTTGTCTTTATTTCTTCGTCGCTATTCTTATTATTGTACCAGCTAAGTAATTGTTTAGACAAGATATGAATATCTTTGCGCGCCCTGGCAACACTGGCGGGGGCAAAGTCATCCGCTCTTTTTGACATAATGTCAGCTGAGTATTTGCTAGCGTTTTCTTTTCTTACACCAGCAATACTGTAGTGACGGTAAATTCTAGGTGTAACCGTGGTAAGATTGGAAAAAATTTTAGCCCCTAGTTTTTTTTCTGTTTCCTTTATTTTTTCTTCTAAGTTTTGTTTATACTCTCCCAGAAAAGATATAGAAGCTATGTCGTATTCTATCTTGTTGCCTTGAAGTCCTTTTGTCATAGCCGACAGACTATTCCCGGTATTTATTGTATCGGTAACGATTAGTGCTCTTTTTTTATCTTTAATGTTTTTTGAAATATGTTTATTGGTGTCATATAGAATTTTTCTAAAAGCATTAGGATCTGCGTCATTGTATGAAGTCCCGGCAAACTGCCCAGCAATGAAAAGCAATTTTGGTTTTTCGATTTTTTTATCCTTGTTTATTTTACTGATTATTTCATTAAAAATTAATGCTGGTATTCTTCCTGAGGCGTCATCGCCAATAATAGCGTCGTAGTTAGTATTTTCTAGATCCATTTGCTTTATAATCTCTTTTATAGGATTCTCCAGTTGTTTTATTTCTCGAAGCTTTATATGTTCTTTGTCCTTTGTTTCTTTGTTTAAGTTTTCAAATCTATCTATGTTGTCGAAAACAGATTCTCCTTTACCTTTGGCGACGAGCTTGTCGGCTACTGCTTGATTTAATTTTTGAAGTTTTTCAATTTTATTAACAACTAAGCCTTCTTTGTTCTCATCAATTAGTTTATTTGCCAAGATGGCATGATCAACATTTGGAAATTTTTTTATATTTTCTAATATTTCTTCAGCTGCTCCATTTTGCATTAATTCATCAAGTATTTTTTCTTTATTAATATCTTTGAATTTTTCCCAATTACTGATAATAGGACTCCAATGCTGCCTAGCTATTAACCTAGCTATTAGCGACTCTTGATCGATTGTTGGAAATTTTTCTAGAGAGTAAGCTAGCTCCCAATCGTGACCTTTCTCAATGAGTTTATCAATGACAGTTTGATCTAAATTTTGGAATTTTTCAAAATTATCTATGACATATTCTCCATCTCCTTCATCAATCAATCTATTGGCAAGCTCGATGTGATTGAGATTGTTAAAATCTTCTAAATGTTCAGCCACAGTACCGCCCGCCCATAACTCGATAAGTTTATTTGCTATAAACTGGTGTGAGTTTTTATGCTCTTTCAGATAATTTTTTAAGTCTAATTGTGAGCTAGTAAAAGTCGCTCTATCATAGTATTCCTCTGGGTCATATTCGTCTAAAAGCTCCTCTAGTCTTTTTCCTATGGCTAGGTTTTCTATGCTTTCTTCATTCTCTTCTACTAAAATATCACCAAGGGCAGAGTCTTTTTTGTTGATATTTGAAATTATTTCCTGATTTTTCATATAAAGTAATTATAGCCTTTTTCTAAAAAATAAAAAACAGCCCAAAAAGGGCTGAATTATAAATAGGTCGCCGATGAGCTTATCTTGTAAACCGGAATTATACTTACTGTATTAATCTTTTTATTGGATTAATAAAGAAATATTTGAAAAATCCACACCACCTTGTTCCTTTGATATGTCCTGAAACGTGAGTTTTTTTCCAAACATCAGGAAAGACATTCTGGGCATGATATTTGATTCTTAGTTTGTTATACCAGTCCTTATTATAGATGGACCAGAATTCATTTTCCGTGTAATAAGCATGAGCATATAACATTTTTCTTCCACCATTTCTTTTTGCAAAAGCTTCTAATTTTCTGTTTGATTTAATTGGGTCTAGTAGATATTTATTTGTTTGTCCGTATATACCAATATCGATTAGTAATTTGTCTTTAATATAATGAGGTGATAATTTTTGCTCTTTATCAGTTGCTTTTATTGGGCATAACCAGACAGGATAAATTTTTTCATTTTGTTCGTTATATTTTAAACTGTTTAGTGTTTTATTAAATGGTAGGTATATATCTTGAACAAAATAATTCTGTGAGACATTTAATGTTTGCAGGGCTTCAAATAATTTATGAGTTTTAGCATAATCATTAAAAATAAATCTAGTTAACTTATTGTCAGGAACGCCAAGCAGCGGGAAGGCAAATTCTCCCATCCAATACGCACCGCGATCGTAGCGAAAGCAATAATCAGCTAATGGTATAAGCTCCTCTTGCGGTTGCTTTCTTCTGGTAATCAATTTTACTCTTCTGTGAAACCAGGGTTCAGATATTTTAGAATAAGATTTGATGGGTAGATTTTCTGAGTCAGTATTTTTTCCGGTCATAACCACCCCATGAGACTTATCGTAGATAATAGCATCTATGTAGTCATTTTTATTTTCAGTAGCTTTGGTCTTAATTAACTCAATCGTTTCCTTAAATGATCCTGTTGGGTAGTAGTTAAGTTTAACGTATTTTTTAGCTTTAAGCAGTTTAATTTTTAGCAGAGAAATAAAGCCCAGGGTGCCATAAGATCCGGAAATGCCGTAGAATAAATCAGAGTTTATTTTTTTTGAAGCGCGTATTATTTTCCCATTGCCTAATATAATTTCATATTCCTCGCAAGTGTCACTGAGCTGCCCGTATTTAAAAGATGAGCTTTCTAGACTTGCGCCATTGACAGCGCCACCACAAGTAATTTTTGGGAACTCCATAACAACTGGAGGTATTAAATTATATTTAACAGTAGCTGCTACTAGTTTCTCCATGGAAACATTTGGTTCAACTAGTACATATTTTTCTTTAACATTAATCTCAATAATTTCATTCAAATCAGAAATATCAATTAACTGATCTTGTTTGTTGTTAGGTCGAGTAGAATTAGTGCTTTTATGATAAAAATTAAGCTGCCCTTGCTTAGTAGCTAGGGAATATTTTTTAATCAAACTAGATATTCGTTTTGTTTTGTTTTTGTGTTCTAGATGCTTGTCCATGTGTGATTATTTCAATTTAATTATATCACAAATACTCACACCCAACTTTTGCTCGAAGCTAAGGCATGTCAATACAAACTAACTTAAGTTAATTTTTATGTTTTACTATTAAATAGATAATTAAACCGAATAATATTCCTGCGCCTGCTCCAAGCAGCAAGCCATAATTACCGCAGGCTTCGTAGCCGCGCAAACCAAATGAATTGCAGCAAAAGCAGTTGCAGCTTTTTCCTGGCATATCACAATCGTTTGCGCCAAAACTAACAAATCTAAAAAAGCCAATTGAAGCAAAAATTAAAGCTCCGACAATGGCGAATAAGAAGGGGTAGATGAATTTTTTCATGCTTATTTATAAGTTATAATATTTTCCATTGCCCTTCGATACATCTTGCTGCTGAAGTTCCGCCGTAGGGAATATTATTTTTATAATAGGTAACATGAATTTCATCGGTCGAACTTTCGCCTTCTGGGTGTCTGCCTTTTCTCATGTAAGCATATTCAAGAAGTTCGCCCTCTAATTCACCGGGTACAGTAACTTCTAATATATATAGGCCTTTTTCATCCTCGAGTTTACGAATTTCTGTGTACTCTTTTTTGATTAATTCTTTGAATACAGAATTAACTTCTTCTGGTGTTGGAACATGTTCTTGTGGTATTTCAGGCAAAATAATTTGTTCGTTTGTCATATGTTTTATAATTTATCACCAACAATTAAATGAAAATGAAGATGCGGCGTGTCTTGAAATTTCCCTAGGTTAGTAATTAATTTAATTCCTTGATCTTTATCTAAACTTTTAGAAATATCACGAGCTGTTTTTAAGATCTCGGTTACTATGCTGATTTCATCATCAGCTAAGGATATTAAATCTATAATATGCTTCTTAGGAATAATAACGATGTGAGTTTTATAAGAGGGCTTTGTATGATTAAAGGCTAAAATATTCTCAGATTCAAAAACTACTTCTACTTTTGTTTTATTTGATAAAACTTCTTCACAATAAAAATCGTATTTAGCTTCCATAATTTATAAGGTTAAGTTGATAGCCCATTTATCTTTGCCTTCCCAGGCATCAATGATATGACCATAGCCTAATTCAATACACCAATTTTCAGTGTCTTGCAAAAGTTTTTGTTGAGTTTTTAAATCGCTCGTTTCTAAAACAATAGAAATCAATTTAATAAAATCATTATGTTCCCAGGGTAGTTTTTCTAAAGGATATTTTAGTAATTCTTTTTCAGTATAACCAAGAAAAGGTCGATGTCGACCGTTAATTCCAAAAACCAAAGTTAATAGATCAAGGATTGAATTAGTAGCTTCGAGACGGGCGCCGAATTCGTTTTTATTGCGCAAGGCTTTAATAGAACGAAACACGCCGTTAATATAACCATCAATCCACCATTCAATAAATTGTTTTTGTTTATCACTTGGTATATAGCCCTTATCTTTAATAAGCTCTTCTAGATTTTCTATTTTGTTTATCAATATTTTTACATGAGCAAAAGTATATCTATCCCAAGCCATAGAACTATCCCAGGTAGCGTAATTTTTAAAATCAGTCAGCGTGAAAATATTTAAATCCATGTCAACGGATTTTTTATTTTTATACTGTTGCATAATTTCTTCGCTCGCTTTGTCGCTTAAAATTATTATGGCGTCAAAATCAGAGTGCTCATTTTCAAATCCTTTACCACGCGAGCCAACTAAAATCATTCCTAAAACGTTAGAATCATTTTCGGCCTCACTCACTATGCTATTAAATTCTAGTTCTAAATTATTCACGTGTTAATTGCTAATTATTCGTATGGTTTTAAAATTTTTACCAGACAGACCTACAATACTAATAGGCTCAAAGATGTATTTTTTGTTTTGCAATTGTGAGGGCGAATAAATATATTCCATAAAAGCATCCTTTTCTTTATGAAGTACGCCGGCACCTGTTTGAAATTTAACAACCGAAGTTTTAGTGGTTCCCATTGGTAAGCTAGTTCTATCGCCAAAAGGAGTACAACATATAACTATTTTATCAGCTTGTTTGTGGCGAGGTCTTCTTTTGCTTACCGCCATGTAGGCATCGTGTAAAAGTTGATTGTCTTGATAATTAATTTTTTCCCCTGGTTTTAATTTTACATTGAAATCTATCATCTCGATTTGTCTTTCAGTTAAAGGCGGTAGACCTTTCTGTTTGAGCTCATCTATTTTTTGATTAAGGTCGTCAAGGAAATCTTGTTTCGAGTCATAGCGCTCGCCAACAGGGCTAAACGTAAATTTAAAATTATTAGGCAAATAATTTTGTATAAAAGCTATTAAATCTCGAAATACTTTTTTATATTGCTTAGTGTCTTCTTCAGGAATATTATTCATTAATTCTAAAATTGCATCGTCGCCGCAAAAATCAAACCAAACTCCCGGCTCATAGACATCTGTTATGGGTTTTAGCCAGTAAGCATAATAAATCATGGCAAATAATTCAGCCCAATCAGGTTCGGGACTTTCTTCTAATCTCCATAATTTATATGAACCATAGGGAATAGCAATTTTTATTGGTTCGTTATTTTGAATACTTAATTCTATTGCTTTACGGACTATGTCATTAGCCACGGGACTTACACTGTATTTTCTAAACTTTTTAGACATTATGGTTGTAAAAATAAAATCAACAAGATTTCCATCTTGCTCTATTTTTTTATCTTTTATCCCGTTTAGTCTTTGCTCAATGTATTGTTGTGCTGTCATAGAGATGTGGGTAGGAGTCGAACCTACGATATTTATCTTGCGGACAAACGCCTTAACCACTTGGCTACCACATCATTGTCATCTTAATATATAAATGATTATTGTTCAATAAAATAAAAACAGCCCAAGAGGGGCTGGTTTTAAAGCGGGTCGCTGACGAGCTTTTCAATAGACATACTGGGAGTTAATCTTATAGCGAGAGATATCATTGACAAAAATCAAAATAAATGATATTCTAGCCTATCGTTCATTAATAAATATTTGGTTAATTGTTTTTGGTTATGGCGCCAGAAATAATTAACTAAATAAAAAAATAATCTAAGGAGAAGTATTATGACACTTGTTAAAAAGTCAGATTTAGAAAAACCTTGGGAATCCAAGGCAAAGTGCACGGGCGATAAAACTCTTAAGATAGATAATTGTGATACCGAGTTTGAAATTTCCGATGTTGATGTGAATTTGTTTCATTATTTTGGAACGCACGCTAAGCACGAGTATTTTTCTGTAAAATGCCCGATTTGCGGTAAGGTCGTTAAAAATCTTAAAATTCCGCAATTTGTAATCGACCGATGGAAGAAAAATCATCCAGATGCGAAGAGCGAATTTGACGGCAATGACGAAAGCCTTTAGATCTCCAATATATTTAGCCACCCGCAAGGTTTTTAGCGGGTGGCTCTTTTTGTAAAAAATAAAAATAGTCCCGTAAAAGCTTGCGCTATACGGGACTGATTTTTAAATGGTCGTTTATGAACTTATTTTATATTTTTATTTAGTCTAGAAAGCTAGCAATAAAATCTTTTGTTTTGTCTGCTTCTGCCACCAAAATAGCTTTAATCTCGTTGGTTTTTTCAAGACTGAAAACAGAGGGATGTTCATTGAGTCGCTCAGTAAATATTTCCATTACTGGTAAATATTTTTGACTATACCAGAGACGCTTGCTGTTATCCTTGATAGAGTCTAGATTCAAGCCATTATCCATAAAGTCAGAAAGTTTAATTGATAGTACTGCCAGGTCTTCGGTCGCTTCACGAATATGCTGCGCATAGTCATCTAGATAAACCTGTTTTGGCTGGGATTTATCAATATCAGGATTACACAACTTTAGAACAATATCGCGAACACGTTTACCAAAAGTATGTTCTAGATATGATAAGGCCTTATTTTTTACGGACCCGTCTCCTTGAGAAAGCTTTGCTAAGGCTTCGGACTGATCTTCAATTGAATCATGCAACAAAGCGGCAATAATATTTTCTTGATTAGTAATACCAAATTCTTCTACTAAGCGAGTGGCGACGCGCAGAACATGAAAGACGTATGGACCGTCTTCGCGCGGTGCTTGATCCTTGTGTATTTCTAAGGACAAGGCTAATGCTTCACCGATTTTTTCTAAGTGATTTTCTTTCTCTTCAAGAGAATCATCGGTGTTTGCCTCAAGACTTTTTCGGACCACGTCCAAGAAATGCGTTTTCTTTTGCCATAGTTCCTGCTCAAAATAGCCCTTTTCGTTGTTGGGATCTTGAGCTAGCAGACCTTCTTTGTTGTTCATATATTATTAAGTATAGCTAACTTTGATAATAAATAAAAACAGCCCAAAAAGGGCTATTTTGTATTTGGGTCCAAGTTGGGGTTTGGTTATAAATATAGTATCAAATGGGGCGGTAGTGGGAGGGATGGTTAAAAAAATTATTAAAAAAGTTATAACTATGTGATGGGTTAAGATTTTTAAAAGCTAATTATATAGCACCGCTAATTAAAACTAAAAAAGCTAAGTATGCAGAGATGACCAGACCAGTAAGTATTTTTTTATTTCTTGTAGTATCGCTTCTCGGGACACTTCTTAATCTAATATATAACAACAACATCAGACAAAAAGAAATCACCATTAAAAAAGTATCTAAAAAATATTTTACGGAGCTCATAAGTCCACTTGACGATAGATAATAATTACTTAAAATAAAAAATTCTATAAAAGCAAGAATAACAAGGCTTATAAAATTTATAATATATACCCCCTTTTTAGTAGAAACATATAGGCTTAATATGCTATTTAGCACAATGTTTATTATATACGGCAAAACAAATGTCATAAAAATAGCCGGGAGTATCGCCCCATATCCTTCGTCTCTTATTTCAGAAAAATAACCAGTAAAGATAGGAGATCCAAAAACAAAATAAAAGCTTAAAAAAGGAACTCCAAGTATCATGAAAACTATAAAGTAGAAATCAATTTTATCACGCTCTTGAATATTATTAGCTTGTTCTGCTGGCATGGTGCTTGCCTCAGTAGATTGATTGTTACCCATATAAAATAAAATATTAATTAGTTTATAGTTAAATTATAGCACCAAACAAAAAACACCTCCAAAAAGAAGGTGTTTTTATTGTATCACAAGGGTCGTTTATGAACTTATCTTATACTTCGATTTATTTTTTAATCCACTCTCTAGTTATCCATTTTTTGACTAAAGCCTCTTCTACATCGATTTTTAAATTTTTAGAGATAACCAGTACTAAGCCAAGTACGTCGGCTAATTCTTTGGATGTTAGTCTTTTTGATTCTTTTTCGGATACATGTTTTTCTGGTCTACATCTTTTTTTATGCATTAGATATGATTGAACAAATTCACCAAGCTCTTCCGTTAATTTTAAAATTAAATAATCATCACTTAGTTTGATGTTATCTCTTTTTAAATTATTTAAAAATACTTTTGCAACGTTATTTTGTAATTTCTTGAATTCCATATTAAAATAGTATTTATTTTTTATCTTTTTATTGATTACTTAGTTAATGATTCTATTTTACCAAAGCAGTAATAACAGTAAAGACACCAAGTAAGACCCCTGGCATATTTGCCATAAAGACAAATTTGTCTTTATTGAGAATGGCGTATGTTGACCAAATCGAACAATTAAGAATAGTAGCCAATGGCTGGATAATAATATGAGTCTGACCACTCATGTTTGCCCTAGCAATTTCGATTAAAGATAAAAACATTATAATAGCAACAATTGTTCCTGTATAGCCTAGTAGTTTTATTGTAGTTTCTTTATTCATATTTATATTTTAGCATCTCAATTTTTTACACGTTTTAGGGCAAGCAATCAAGAAAGTTACCTGTCCGTCTTTGACGGAGAAAACTATTTTGATGGATTGTTTGGTAAACAAGTTTATTACAACGACGGAGAAATAAATTTATAACAATCTATTTCAGCTTTATTCTCACGTTCATCTAATTCTTTTAATAAGGTGTCTAATCCATAAGTATTTTTTGGGTCATGCTTTATTAATTGTCTTTGCTCCCCATAACGACTAGCAACATCAACTAAGCACGCATTAAATTTATTTTGAGCCTCAGGGCTTACAGCTGGTTCAACTGGATATATTCTGAGTCTATCTAGATTAATAATGATTAAAATACTAATTAATATTAAGGTAATTAAAATACTGGTTAAAATAATTTTTACTTTTTTAGAATTAAACATATTAATACTATTATATCTTTTATATTCAACTCCCACTAGGGTCTAACAATTTTATAACAAAAAACAGCCCGAAAAGAGCTGAATTTTGAAATGGGTCGTTGATGAACTTATCTTATAATATTATTTTCTCGGGCTATCTACTTTCTAAAATGGCAATGATTTTTAGCAAAAATTAGAACTATTTTTACTGAACTTATAGGAAAATGACACTTTTTTGTCAAAATACTTGACTTATAAATATATCTGTGATAATATATATTATATTATTACAAAATAATGTCATTTATATAAAAAATATGTTAATCACAAGAATTAAGGCAAGCAATTTTTATGGGGTTAAAGATACTGTAGAGGTTAGTTTTATTGAGGGCGGAGAGAAAGAAAAAATCGGATATGTAAATGCGGGGAAAGAGAGAGTCTCTCTTATATCTGGTTTTTATGGTGCAAACGCATCAGGGAAAAGCACAATATTAAACCTCATAGATACGATAATCAGAGTTATGTTTACAAGACAGCAAGATTTTGTGATTGCTCCAAATGGCATAAAACAGGATATTGTACTAGCTCTACCCAATTATCACATCTCAATGCAATTAAAGCCTATTGAGATGGAGATGGATTTTATAATTGATGAAGATAAGTATTGCTATTCATTTTCAATCACAAATGAAGGCAAAGAGATTTCTCGAGAAATTTTATTTAAAAATAATAAAAAGGTATTTACGAGAGAAAATCACAATATTTCATTTGAGGCAAGCATAAAAAGGAAGATAGCGTCATTAGCTGAAAATATTGTGGCGCCTAAAAAATCATCATTTCTTTCTATTCTCTTAGATGATAGCTCTGATATATCTGTATTCGGCAACCTAAAGGAAGAAATTGGAGTCTCCGGACTTAAGAAAATAAAGACTGAGGTTTGTTTTATTACTGATAAACGATCTGTTCAAATGGGACAAAATAATATAAGCGGATTAATGGCTTTTGCGATTAACTATCTTAATAGCGATTCAAAAATAGCTGGCGAAAAAATTAACGCCGTTAATTCTGTTGTTAAATATTTTGAACCATCCTTCGAGAAACTCAATATAGAAAAAATTGGTGATAATTATTCTAATAGTAATCCTACTAATGGTTCTTTTAGTATTAAATACGACGCAAAGTATAATAACTTTTATAAAGAGCTTGGTGTAATGGAGCTTTCTGCAGGAACACGAGAGCTTATTTCTTATATAAGTGAGGTTCTTAGAATAATAAAAGTGGGTGGTATTGTCGTATATGACGAAACAAGTAAATATTATCATCCAGACATGGAGATCGCGCTACTCAATCTCTTTAAAGATAAGGATATTAACAAAAATAATGCACAAATATTTTTCTCGTCACACAATCATGAAACCTTTGATATTCTTCAAAATGATCAAGCTCATATATTAGAAAAAAAAGATGATAATATCATAGTATCAAAGGTGTCGGATTATGATGTAAAAGAACGAGACAACATTAAAAGAATATACCGCTTCGGGTCTCTCGGGGGAGTTCCTGACACGATTGATTTTAATAGAATAATAAATAACTTACTTTAAGACTTATGAGCGTCAAGAAAAGTTTTGATGTATATTATTTATTAGTTAGCGAAGGAACAACGGAATATAATCTTTTTAGCTACTTAACAAAGAATAGATATAGAGAACTTTTTGCTAAATCAAATATTAAGTTTAGTGACAAAGTTGATATTGCAAGCGCTGGAATATCAAGGGGTAAATTAGATGGTGCTGGAAATTTATCTGATTTTGAAAACAAATTTCGTTTGATAAAAAACGATGGAAGATATAAGGGTCAAAAATTATTTTTTGTTTTAGACAAAGATCTTGATGATTCTCCTGCTATAGAAGATCTTGTAAGGCAAAGCGGTGATATAGTTCAGTTTATAGAGTTTAACTCTGAGCACTTGATGTTGAATTTTGCAGGCAAGGATCCTCGGAATCCAGCCGAATTCAGTAGCTTGGTCAACTTTAGAGCTTATTGCAAAGATGAGTTTCAAAGACAGTTCAATAAGAAGGCATCTGAATTAAAAGATCATGATTTTGATGCGATCTTTAACGGGGTTACTGAGAGAAAAATAAGGAGTAGTTTTATCGAATTGTTTGCCACATTATCTGAGCAGTTATGATTTTGACCCCATATAAAATAGATGTCATTTTTTATATTTGTTTTTAAAATTGCAAAGGCCTTCTATTAAGAAAGCCCTGTAAACACTGATGGAAATGAGTTTATAAACTCCTGTAAAATGGGTGCCTAGAGGGAATCGAACCCTCGCTGACGGGACCACAACCCGATGTTCTACCATTAAACTATAGGCACCATATGTTACCGCTCAAGGCGGTAGAAATAAATTTTCTCACTTTTGCTAGCCGTAATTATTTTATATGGACGAAAATGTGGCATCACAAATTGATAACTAATAATAACCGTATCAGGTTTACATTCATTCGTAAACTTCTTTTCAAGCTTTATCATCATCTCTCTGTTAAGATAGCAATAGATATAATTAGCATTGTTCAAGTTTGCTAAAAACATGTTTTGTCGCTTAATGCGGATATCGCTTTTTGAAAAAGCATAGCGAAGACAAGCTAAAAGATAGGGTAAAATTGCATACTCCAAAGCGACAAATTGAGCTTGCGGCTGCTCTTTAGACATAAGACCCAAAAGGCAGGCTCGACCAGCCCCTAGCTCATAGAATACCTCATTAGGTTTAATCTTAATTCCTTTTGAGATTTGAAGTAGAATGCGCTTTTTTGTTGAAATGAATGGCGCTTGACCGCGAAAGAGAATGTTAAAAAACTGAACCGCTAAGAAGATAATACTAACAGTGAAAATAACAACAAGTATATACAGAAGCCAGGTCATATATTTTTCACTTATCTTCGTGTGCCCTCGCTAGGAATCGGACCTAGATCTAGAGATTAGAAGTCTCCTGTTCTATCCATTGAACTACGAGGACTAATTTCAGCCCCCTGGGCTGGTGTTAAAATAACAATAAAATTGTTTATTGTCAATGACATGGAGTGGCTCCTGAAACAAGTTCAGGATGACACTGCGTGTCACTTTCTTCTCTTCTTACCATGAAATGCTTGATAAACATCGCGCAACTGTTGATCTGTTATGTGAGTATAAACTTGAGTGGTGGTGATTGAAGCATGACCTAGCATGGCTTGGACCGATCTAATATCGGCGCCGTTCATCAGTAAATCTGTGGCATAGCTATGGCGCATTGTATGTGGCGTTACCTTTTTCATGATACCTGATAGACGAGCATAGCGCGCTACTAATCTTTCGATCGAGCGCGGCGTTAAACAACTTTCTGTTTCAATTATATTTATTTTGCCATGACTAATAAACAAATAAGGATTTAGATCAGTGCGCTCGGCTAAATATTTCTTAATCCAATGCCGAGAATTTTCTGATAGAAAAACTAAACGAACTTTTGAACCTTTTCCGCGGACCGTAAATTCTGGTTTGGCTAAATTTATTTCTTCAATTTTTAATTTTGATAATTCACTAACACGCAAGCCAGTTGAAAATAAAGTTTCTAATAAAGCTTTATCGCGTAAGCCGGCGAGACTGTCCTTTTTGTCATGCAAAGGAGCTTCTAATATTTTTTCTAAATCAGAACCTTCGAGAAAATCAACTTGGCGCGGCATTTGTTTAGCTAATTCAATTTTTTCTGGCTCTAAGGTTTTAACATCATTCTTAATTAAGTATTTCAAAAATGTGCGCAAAGCAATTAAATGATAATTTTGTGTATTCTTTTTTATGTTGTCCGGTCCGCGTGAAGGTAGGCGATTAAGGTAAAGTCTAAATTGATGTACTAAAATTTTACTGATGTTCTCAGGTTTTAGAACGCCGCGCTCACGAGCAAAAGCGGCAAAGCGTTTTAAGAAAAAATCATAATTTCTTAGAGTTAGCATAGCTAGGCCGCGATCGACTTCTAGGTACTCTAAAAAATCAATAATTGCTTGGTCGAGCGGAGACTTTTTTAGGGGAGCTTTAGGCATATCTTAACATTGTACGACGTATTGATTTTATTTTCAATTTGTTGTATGATTTACCTTGCTTTCCTCTTTTTGCGGAGTTTAGGCAAGATTCTCCAGACAAGCTGGAGAACGGCACAAATTACATAAATTAAGGAGTGCCGCTTATAATTAATTTACCATATCTTGGAAATAGCCCCTGGCGGACTTTTTCTAGGACATGGCAAAGAAATCTATGTTGGATAAAAAAGCCAAACAACGGATTATTAACAAATTTAAGGTTCATGAGACCGATACTGGTTCTCCTCAAGTCCAAATTGCTATTTTGACCGAGGAAATCAATCAGTTGACTGAGCACTTAAAGATGCACAAGCATGACTACTCTTCTCGTCGCGGTTTGTTGCGTAAGGTTGGTGAACGTCGCCGTTTACTAAAATACCTACAGCGCGAAGATGAAAAGTCTTTCATGGAATTGGCAGCCAAACTTAAATTAAAGATCGCTAAGAAAATGATCGAAGAAGAAGATGAGCGCAAGCGTCTTGAAGCTGAATTATTAGAAGACGATATTAGCGACGAAGTAGAACCAGATAAAAATGACTAACACCAACAGGAAGCGGGCCACTGGTTCGCTTCCCTTAGTATCTATGACAAAACACAAAAATCAGCGCGTCGCTGTCTTGGTTGACGCTGCTAACATGTATCACTCCGCGAAAAATTTGTATAAGCGCCGCGTTAACTTTAAGGAGGTCTTAAAAGCCGCGGTAGCGGATCGACAATTAATTAGAGCTGTCGCTTATGTTATTCATGGTGCTGGTGAAGATGAAGCATCTTTTTTTGAAGCGCTTGATAGCCAGGGATTTGAAGTCGTAATTAAGGATTTACAAATTTTTTCAGGTGGTGCGCGTAAGGCTGATTGGGATGTTGGTATTGCGATTGATGCAATTAAATTAGCTGACAAGGTTGATGTGATTGTTTTGGTATCCGGTGATGGTGATTATTTGCCATTAGTTGAATACTTACAAGCCGCTAAAGGTTGCCGCGTTGAAGTTATGGCTTTCCGCCAAACTGCTTCAACTAAATTAATCGAAGAGGTTGATGACTTTATAACCTTAAGCGATAACCGTAAGTTTTTGATTGGAAGATAGTTGCTGGTTGTTGGTTGTCAGTTGTTAGTTGTTGGGTGGTGGAATATTTTTTTCATCTAGCAACCATCAACTAGCAACTAACCACTATTAACTAATTAATGTTTTGCTCGATAAACACACAGTACTGTGGTTAGATCCATAGTTCTCTAGTTTGTCGGGCAGACTAAATTCTTTTATGAACAAAGAAAAAGTTTTTACCCGTGATTGGGAAGGTAGACCCTTAACTTTCAGAACTGGCGTTTTAGCTAAACAAGCTGACGCCGCTGTGACAGTACAATATGGCGAAACAGTTATTTTAGCCACGGTTGTACAATCTAAAGAAGAACGAGCTGGAACAGATTTTTTTCCACTCATGGTTGAGTTTGAAGAAAGACTTTATGCCGCTGGTATTATTAAAGGTTCTCGTTGGGTTAAGCGCGAAGGCCGCCCAACTGATGAAGCTGTTCTAACCGGCCGCATGATTGATCGCAGCGTTAGACCATTGTTTGATCAGGCTTCACGCCGCGACGTTCAAGTTGTGCTAACTGTTTTATCAGTTGATAAAGAAAACGACTATGACATTGTGTCTTTAGTTGCTGCTTCAGCTGCTTTATCGGTTTCTGGTGTTGATTGGAAAGGTCCAATCGGCGGCGTTAGAGTTGGTCGTGTTAACAATCAGTTTGTTTTCAACCCAACCTATAAGGATCGTCTGGAAAGTGATTTAGATTTAATCGTAGCTGCTACCAAAGAACGTGTGGTTATGATTGAAGCTGGTGCTAAAGAAGTTAATGAAGCTGATATGTTGAATGCTTTATTAGCCGGACAAAAAGCTATGCAACCAGCTATTGAATTGATTGAAGAAATGGCCAAAGAATTAAAAGTTGTGCCACATGAAAGAAAAATCAGAAAGACAGAAGAAAAAATTGATGAAATAAAAGTCGCAGTCTTAAAAGATTCAGCTGAGTGGTTAGATAAATCAGTTAAACATATTTTATTTGATCAAGTTTATTACACAAAGGGTGAACGTAAGGCTGCCGTGAATGCTATTAAAGAACAATTAGAAGATCATTTGGTTGAAAAAGGTTATGACAAAGATTATCGTTATTTAGCGATTAAGGAATTAGTCTACACAGCAATTGAAGCTGAAGTAACACGCGCTATTATTGAAGATAAAAAACGTGTTGACGGACGCGCTTTGAATGAAATTAGAAATTTAGAAGCTGACGTTGATATGTTACCAAGAAATCACGGCGCCGCCGTCTTTTCTCGCGGTGAAACTCAAGTTATGTCCATTGTTACACTCGGCGCTCCTGGTGATGAACAATCATTAGAAGGTTTGGAAGGCGAAAGCAAGAAGCGTTTTATGCTTCATTATAACTTTGCTCCATTTTCCGTTGGCGAAGCTAAACCAATGCGCGGCACCGGTCGTCGTGAGATCGGTCACGGTGCTTTAGCTGAAAAAGCTATTGCTTCGATGATTCCTTCAAAAGAAGAATTCCCATACACTATTCGCGTGGTGGCTGAAACTTTATCATCCAATGGTTCATCTTCCATGGCTTCAACCTGTGCGGCATCCCTTGCTTTGTATGATGCTGGTGTACCAATTAAAAAAGCTGTCGCTGGTGTGGCTATGGGTTTGGCTTCTATTCCTGATATGAGTAAATGGGAAGTCCTAACTGACTTACAAGATTTAGAAGATGGTGAAGGTGGTATGGACTTTAAGATTACAGGAACTGCCGACGGTATTACTGCTATTCAACTTGATACAAAAACCATTGGTTTGGATAAAGCCATTATGGAACAAGCCTTGGTTGATGGTAAAGCCGCTCGTTTGAAAGTTTTGGAAGTTATGAATAGCGCAATAAGCGCTCCTCGTGCTGAACTATCTAAGTACGCACCACGTATTTCAACTCTACAAATTGATCCAGAAAGAATTGGTGAAGTTATTGGTTCAGGCGGAAAAGTTATTAATGAAATTATTGATGCTTGTGGTGTTTCAATTGATATTGAAGACTCAGGCTTAGTTATGATTTGCGGTGTTGAACCCGAAGGCGTTAAGAAAGCTATGGAATGGGTTAATAACATCGTTAGAAAATTTGAAGTTGGTGAAACTTTTGTTGGTAAGGTTGTGCGTATGTTAGATTTCGGAGCTTTTGTTGAACTAGTTGCGGGTCGCGATGGTATGGTTCACGTTAGCGAAATGGCACCTTACCGTGTAGGTAAGCCATCTGATCTAATTAGCGTTGGTGACACCGTTAATGTTAGAATAAAAGAAATTGATGACCAGGGCCGCGTTAACCTAAGTATGAAAGGCTTAGTTGAAAATGAAGCTTTATGGAAAGATGAAAAAGGTAAACAGACAGGTGATTTTAATAGCGGATCTAGTGGTTATTCAGATCGTCCAAGACGCCCACGTTTTGGTGGAAGATAATAATAAGAATTTTATAATTTTGTAGTTTTTAATTTTTAGTTAATTTTTTAAGTTCTAATTTAAAATTAAAAATTTAATCATTAATTATAAAATTGCAAAATTAAAAATTATAAAATTTATATAAAACATATGTCGGAAGAGAAGAGTTCCATGCGCATTACTCTAACGACCGGTACCTTAATTAAAATAATCGTCGTTTTGTTTTGCTTATATTTTGCTTATTTAATTCAAGACATCTTGGCTATACTTTTTGTATCCATTGTCTTGTCTTCTTCAATGGATCCATGGGTTGATTGGATGCAAAAAAAAGGTATACCAAGGTCATTGGGGATTTCATTTATTTATGTAATATTATTATCCATTCTTGGTTTAACGGTTTATCTTATTATTCCACCAATGGTTAATCAGTTTAATCAATTGTTGGCTGACTTCCCAAGCTATGTTGAACGCTTTAATGGATTTATTTCTAGCTTCAAATCATATACCGCGTCTCATGGTTGGCTAGATCAAATTGAATCTTCGGTGGGGAACGCCGCAACTAATTTTCAAGGTGCAGCCGGCGGAGTTTTCTCAACTATCTATAATATCGTTGGAGGATTTTTCTCACTGGTGATTATCTTGGTCATTACTTTTTATATGGTGGTTGAAGAGAATATGATTCGTAAATTAGTTTGGTCATTAACACCAGAAGATAAGCAGGACCATGTCATGGAATTATTTAAGCGCATAGAATTGAAAATGGGACTTTGGTTCCGCGGTCAGCTTATTCTTTGTTTGGTTATTTTTGCTTTAACATATATTGGATTGTTGATTCTTGGCGTTAAGTACGCCTTGATTCTAGCTTTGATTGCAGGCTTCACTGAGTTTATTCCCTATCTAGGACCTTTGCTTGGCGCCGTACCTGCAGTTTTCTTAGCCTTTAGTCAGTCGCCGACTTTAGCTATTTTTGTTGCTGTACTATATATTATTGTTCAGCAAGTTGAAAATAATTTCTTAGTACCAAAGGTTATGGAAAAAGCGATTGGCATGAATCCAATTGTTAGTATCGTAGTTTTGATGATTGGTTTTTCTGTTGGTGGATTTATGGGGGCTTTATTATCAATCCCGGTTGCTACTGCTGCCTTGGTAATTTTTGATGACATCATTCACAAGAAAAATACTAAAGGTAAAGAGCCAGTTTAATTTGTCTTAATAACACGCCTCGTTTTTGCGGGGCGTGTTTTGTTTTAGGTTAACTCACCCCTAGCCCCTCTCTACGCTAACGCGTAAAGAGGGGAAATCTAAGTAATAATTTTTTAGATTTGAAAATCATTGTTAATAATATTTAAGCTAAAAAAATAAATTTCCCCTCTTTACCCCGCAGGGGTAGAGAGGGGTTAGGGGTGAGTTTGTTTAAGCATTGCTGTATAATGGAGTTGTATGTTTTTAAGAAACAAAAAAGCTTTCACACTGATTGAGCTACTCGTAGTAATAGCAATTATTGGCGTACTCTCTACCATGGCAATAATAGCCTTAGGTAATGCTAGAACTAAAGCTAGAGATGCTAGGAGAGTAGCAGATCTAAAACAAATATCTACCGCCCTAGAACTATACTATAACGACAACAGTAGTTATCCAACCATAATAACACCAGGTCAATCACTAAGATCACCAGATGGTAATACTACTTATATGGGATCTATTCCATCTAACCCAACACCAAGAAACGATGGTAACTGCGGTAACGTAGATTATAGTTATCAATCTTCTTTAACTGGCACAAACTATAGCTTAGGCTCTTGTCTTGGTTCTGGCTCTGGCAACATGAGCTGGCACAAACTATAGCTTAGGCTCTTGTCTTGGTTCTGGCTCTGGCAACATGAGCGCTGGTGCTTTCTTCACTAGTAATAACAGTGGTCCTTTAGCTTGTGGCCAAGCAACTGTTATAGATATAGACGGCAACACTTACAACACCGTGCAGATCGGCACACAGTGCTGGATGAAATCAAGTCTTCGTACAAGATCTAAACCAAATGGAACAGCTATGACAAATTCAACTGCTGATAATTCTGTAACTCATTCTGAAAGGTCTTGTCCAGGAAATGGGGTTGGTACAACGGTCCCTGGAACTGAAGCGGATTGTACGACTTATGGTGCTTTGTATGAGTGGGCGGTTGCCATGAACGGATCAATCTTAGAAGGTGCGCAAGGGATTTGTCCGCTTGGTTGGCATATACCAAGCGATGCTGAGTGGTATGTTCTTGAAAATTATTTAAAAGACAATGGACAAACATGTGACGCTAATCGTATTGGTTCATATGATTGTACTGCGGCTGGTACAAAGTTAAAACCAGGCGGCTCTAGTGGTTATAATGGTGAATTTGGCGGTGATAGATGGGTTGTTGGAAACTACTTTGCTTACCGAGATTCTTATGCTGTGATTTGGTCATCATCTCGTTATGATAGCTCTACTGCTTGGCATCGTGAATTATATTCTGGGAATGCTGGTGTAATACGAGCTCGAAATGGCCTAACTTTTGCTTTTTCGGTCCGCTGCCTTAAGGATTAGCTTAAGTTTATCTCTTCGTGGGTTTATATTTAGAGGATTAAGCTACAAAAATGCCAATATTAGCAATATTATGGCGTTTTTTTGCATTTTTATACGTATATTGACAGTTTTATGTTAAAATGCTATAATATGAACAATTAAAAATTAATATAAATTAAAAGAAAGGTGTACTTTGAAAAAATTAATATTTGTGATTTGCATTGTTTCGTTATTTTCCAACTTTGCCTTTTCTTCACCAAATAAAGATCGTGCTGCCAAGCATAAAGAAGCTGTTGAATATGGCCTTAGTTATAGTGGTTCATATTTAGTTTATAGAACAGATCGGTGGTCAGCCAAAAACGGAGGAAGTTATAAGTGGCAGTTAGTAAACGTGCCAATCGATAATCTTGATAGCGCTGGAACAATTTACATTAGAGTTAGTGATTCGCCCAGCGATGTAGACTCCGCTTATGTATCCAAAGGCCTCGTTGTCTTTGTAGGAAAAGATGGCACTCTCTTTAGAACTCATCAGGAGTCTGAAGAATCTATTGTTCTGCCCTGGTATCAAAAAGCTTGGTACTGGTATTATGGAATATTTTTTACACCCAGGGTCGGATTATTAAATTTAGCTGGCATTGTAATAATAGTGCTAGTAGGCGTTATTCTAATCTTTTCAGTAACTAAAGCTGTTTCATCAACCTGGCACTTTCTTGACTACGGAAACTCTATCGAAATCCATGGCATCGGTACAATTGTTAAAAAAGAATTTGAAAACGATGAAAGAGAACAAACTGATGAAGAGGATACTGACAACGTTGAAGATGCTGAGCAAAATGAATCTGAAGAGACTACTGAAGACAATGGAGAGGGGAATAATTATGATTTTTCCTTTGAAATAAAAATTGTCACTTCCGCCGGAGACAAAACGTTTTGGCGGTATGTGAGCGAAGAAGTCTATGACAAATTTGCTGTTGGTCGAGTTGTTGCGGTTACTTACAGGCTCGGACAAATCAGTAAGTCATTAGAAATAATCGCTATACCGGAGTTAGAAAGTTAAAAGTTCATTTAAAAACAAACCGTAGGAAAATATCCCTACGGTTTTGTCTTTTTAATAAAATTTTTTGATATTTACAAATTTCTAGTTAAGTCAGGCAGTAGTTCTTTTATAGTGTTTTTCTCCTCATCGTTAAACTTTTGTAAAACATAATTTTCGGTTGGCATCTTTTTTCTTTGCTCAGAGTCTATACCAATGCGCAGTCTTTTAAAATTTTTAGTTTTAAGATAATCAATAATTGATTGTACACCGTTGTGTCCAGCGCTTGAGCTATCAATTGATAATTTATTTTTTCCAAAAGGTAAGTCTAGTTCATCATGAATTACTGTTAAGCAGCTACTTAAGTCAGCTGCTTTTTTAATTCCTAAAATTGAACGTGGAATTAATTTATAGTAACGCATTATAGCGGCGACGGTCTCGCCTGATTTGTTCATAAAAGTTTGTGGCTTCACTAAGATCGTAGCTGAATCTTCGGCTAACATGGCTTTAAACTTTTTATTTTCTTTCCAAACTAAATTTCTTTGACGTGCTAATTCGTCAATCACAATAAAGCCAATGTTATGTCGGGTATTCTCGTATTTTGTGCCTGGGTTACCAAGGCCGACGATGATTTGCATTATTGTTCCTTAAAGTTAGTAATTATATCTTTTAATTTTTCTTGAGCCAATGTTTTGTCAACTATATTTTCGTCATCAATCAGCTCTTTGATTTGCGCTTCTATTATACCAATATTTTTACCTAATGGCTTGCGACCGTGAATACTGGAATAAAGTTGAATAATTTTATTTCCATTAGTAGCGTTTCTAACCACCTCTCTTTCAACAGAGAATTTTGCTTGATCATCTATAATTTTTTCATAACGTTCAATGATTTTTTCTATCATTTCATTGGTTTCAGCTTGAACTTTTTTATCAGCTGGTTCAGTGCCGGCGTTATCTGCCTTTAATAAAGTTATTTGGTCTTTGAAGTCGGGACTTTTCGCCATTTCAATAGCTTTGCTATTTTTCATTTGTAAAAATGAAAAAATCTTAATATGGTTAGCTATCAATTTGGTTATTTTGTCTTGTGATTTATTTGGTAGTTTTAGTCTTTTTAAAATAGGAGCTACTTTTTCAGAGCCTTTTAGGTCATGACTATGAAAACTTACTTTCTTGTCGACGCCTTCTTTCCTGGTGTCAGGTTTGGCAATGTCGTGCATGGTGGCGGCTAGAAATAATTCTAGTGATGAATTGGCTGGTAGATTATTAAGCACCATAACTGTGTGTTTAAAAACATCTCCTTCCATGTGATAAGGAGGACCTTGGGGGCATTTCTCTAAGTCAGATATTTCAGGTAGAATTTTTTCCAAAAGCCCAAACTCTTTAAAGTATTCTAAAATTTTTCCTGGTTTATCACCTGCAACTTCAAGCATCCCTTTTAATTCTTTCAGAATCATTTCGGCTGGTAATTGACTAATCTCTTGGCTCATTTCTTGGATAGCAATTTTTGCTTCTTTATCTTCAGAAAAGTTTGTTTTAAATAAAAATCTAATATAGCGTAAAGCCCTTGATCTGTCCTCGGTAATTCTTTTTTTAGGGTCGCCAACAAAGCGTAGTTTTTTATCGTCCAAGTCTTTTAATCCGCCAGTATAATCAATAATATTGTGAGACTTTGGATTATACATTACGGCGTTAATCGTGAAGTCACGTCTTTGAGCGTCAATTCCTGGAACTTTAATTAATTCGACAGAGTCAGGTCGGCGACCGTCACCCGTATCACTGTCTTTGCGGAAAGAAGCAATTTCGTACTCTTCGGCAACTTCTCTTGTGTCGTCTTTAAATTTAATTCTTATAACCCCTTGGGACTTGCCGGTTTCATCAATTGAAATTTCTTTATTAGCTATCTCTTCAGAAAAATTATCGCTCAATAATTTTTCAACCTCTTTTAATTCTAGGTCAGTAGTAAAATCAATGTCTTTGGGTTTTTTGTGTAGAAGCAAGTCTCTAATAAAACCGCCAACGATTAAAAGATGGGGTTTGTCGGCAACTGCCTCGCCGTTAGCTACAATTTTTTCAGCGCGATGATTATTAAAAATATCAATAATATTTTGAACATGAGGAAATTCGTCTTGGCCATTAACTTTCTCCAAATCAGATAAAATTTCTTCTAATGGTTTGAATTTTTTTACAATAATTTTTCCAGAGCCATCTTCATGATTCTCAAAAATACTAAAGACCCGAGCGTCCTCAGAAACGCTATTTGGTTTATTGGAATTGTTAGCTATGTCGTGAAAGACTTCTTTCATATGGTTTTAATAATATACGTTATTACTATATCATATTTAAAGACAAATTTCTGAACAGACTTTTTGTCTAGAAGGTATTGCCAATTTGCCGCTAATTATACAGAAACTAAAAAACTCGCTGGTTAACAGCGAGTTTTTCTATTTTAACTATTGTGTAGTCCGTGGATATCACGTCCCTTTTTAACCCACATAGAAATGGGCGTACCAATAAAGCCGAATTTGGCGCGTAATTGGTTCTCTAGGAAACGAAGATAAGATTCAGCCAAGCTTTCGCGTGGTCCGATCTGAACCATGAAACTTGGTGGATTAACACCAGCTTGTTTGAATTCATAAACACGAGGATATTTTGTACCGCGGCCCTTAGTTGGACGATGTTTTTTAACTGCACTTTTCAAAAGTCTGTCTAAGGCGCTATCTGGAATACTAATATATCTTTGGTTATTAACTTCAATAATTAAATCAAGTAACTGGTTAATACGAACTTTATTTTTAGCTGATAAAAATTGAATTGGTGCGTGAGTTGCAAAAGGTAATTCACTGTTTATATAGTGAGTATATTTTTTTGGATCACGATCAACGGCTAAATCCCATTTGTTAGCCACCAAAATTAAACTCTTGTGGCGATCAAAAATTTCTTCAACCAATCTAGCGTCTTGTTTGGTTAAAGGTTCGGAAATATCCATAACTAAAATTGCGACATTAGCTTTTTGAACTGCAGCTAAGCTTTTATCCATGCTGTATTTTTCTAAGTTATCTACTTTGTGACCATGCTTAGTAATACCAGCCGTATCAACAAATTCAAAGTCACTTTTTTTGTAGGTAAATCTAGCGGATTGTGGTTCACGTGTCGTGTGAGGAATTGGACTAACGATAACTCGAGAATAACCCAAGATAGCATTTATCAAACTTGATTTACCAACGTTAGGCTTCCCAATGATAGCTACTCTAACTACGCTTGGCGATTTGGTTTTATCAATTTCTTTTTTAACAACTTCAACTTTATCTTTAGGAGCTTTGATTTTTTTCAAAATAATATCTAGTAAGTCGCCGGTTCCAGCGCCAGTTAAAGCCGAAATTGAAGAAACATCACCCAAGCCAAGGCGATAAAAATCTCCGGCCGCCGGAGCGATTGATAATTTCTCTACTTTGTTGGCGACCAAGACAATCTTCTTTTTATCAGGAATGATTTTTTTGATAATCATGGCCATGGTCATGTCTTGAGGTAAGAGACCATCGCGTGCGTCAACTAAGAATAAAATTAAATCAGCTTTTTTTAAATAATCACGGGCTTGTTTTTGAACTAGTTCATCAATTGTTTCGGCTTTAATTTTTTTAAGACGTAAAAAATCAAAGTCCATAAAACCGCCGGTATCAACAATGGAAAAAGTTTTTCCTTGCCAGCCTACGGTTGCTAGATTCGAGTCGCGAGTTGTGCCTGGTGTATTAGAGACTAGAGCTTGTTTTTTTTCTACTAAACAATTAAACAAGGTTGATTTACCAACATTGGTTCTGCCAAATATTACAACAAGAGGTTTAGTTAAGGACATATGTTTAATTTTATAATTTTGTAATTTTTAATTTTTAATTAATTTTTAATGCTCTAATTCAAAAAATATAAAATTTTAGCATTAATTATAAAATTACAAAATTAAAAATTATAAAATTTTCTAGTTAGTGTTCTCTGTGCCTGATGAGCTGGTATCAGCGTCGGTTCCTAAGACTAAGATAAAGTCTGGTTGAGGGCGAGGAGATTGACCAACCTTAGCAGCTAATTCTTCTTTTAGCCAGTCCGGCAGGGTTGGAGCAATATTTGCCCCGGTTTTCTCTTTTAAGAGCTCTAATTCTTCTCGTTTAGCGCCAAAGGTTAAATCATAGATTACAGAACGTTCAAAGTTGTGTCGGCTGGAATTGCTGATTTCTAATACATTGGCGCCGAGCCTTTCAAGCTCAACTGCTTTGCGGCTACCAAGGCCATTTACCCAAGTACCATTAAGAATTGAGATGGTGATCTCGGTTTTGAGCTTGCTGGCTGCTGCAGCTTGTTCGTTGCTAGTGCTGACTTCGCCAAAGATGCTATTAAATAAATATTGAATTTCTGAAAAGTCGCCGCTGCGAGGATTTAATATGTAGGCGCCATTGTCGCCGCGAGCATCAATTAATAAACCACTTGGGCTATTATCAAGTACCTTATTAATTATACTGTCTGATTTAACATCTTTAACAAATGACCAAAGTTTAATAATTTCCCAAACTTTTAAGTTGGTTGAAATATTGTCTTTCAAAGTATCAATCATGCTTGAAACTTTTGATGGATTCAGTAAGAAATTAGCTGATATAACTTTGTCTTTTACAGCTTCTAATATTTTCTGTTGTCTTTTGGCACGAGCAAAGTCAGTTCCTTCGCCGCCAACACCATGACGTGAGCGAGCATATTTCAAAGCCATCTTTCCGTCCATTTTTTGCCAGCCTGTATCAATATGTAAGTGTTCATATCTACTATAATAATCTGGATTGTCTTCTTGGCCTAAAATTGGATAAGCATAATCATCTAGAGTATTATCCACGTAAACATCAACGCCGCCAACTTGATCAATTATTTTTTCAAATCCTTCAAAGTCAACGCGAACATAATAATCAATTGGCGCTTGTAGTAAATCACCAATTGCTTGAGACGAAGCTAGGCCACCGCTGCCAGGTTCACTGCCTTCAGCTAAAGCATTAACGCTATTTACTTTCCTCCAGCCAGAACCTTCGATTGGTACGGCCAAGTCACGTGGTATTGATAATAAAGAAACCTGTTTAGTTGATGGCTTAATACTGCCAACCATAATGGTGTCGGTTAGCTGAGCTCCGTCATGCCCTTTGCCTCCGATGCCGAGCAAGAGAATATTTATTCTATCGACGTTTTCTCCCTTAAGCGCTCTTTCTGAGCTTTCAGCTAAGTGCTTGATCTGGCCGATGATTGGTAGCTTATCTACCCAGGTAGTTTTTCCGCTCGGAGCAAAATAACTTTTAACATAAAAGAAACCATATAGCAGAACTAGAAAAGAAATTATGCCGATGACAAATTTAAGAAAACGTCTGCGGCGTGGCGCAGGCGCTGATCCTGAATGTAGGTTCTCTAAATCTTGTAGCATTCGTTCGTTATCGTACATAGAAAAGTATAAGCTAAGTCATTATAGCGTATTAATCCACATTTATAAATAAAGCAGAAATTAGAGAAAAAATCAAGTAGTTTTTGTTTGACACATAAGCCATTCTAACGTATATTTAAGAGGTATATTCATTAACTTTAAGACCTAATTCAATGCAAATAACCTGGCTTGGTCATTCAGCTTTTCGCCTCCAAGGCAAGACAGCCTCAGACATTGTTTCTGTGGTAACTGACCCATACAAAAGTGAATTTACTGGTTTAAAAATGCCTCGTGTTGAAGCTGACATCGTGACGATTAGTCATGATCATGATGATCATAATAATTTAGAAGCCATTAAAGGTGAACCATTTGTTCTACGCGGTCCTGGTGAATATGAATCTAAAGGAGTTTATATTGATGGCATAAGTTCCTATCATGATAATGAAAAAGGAGCTAAGCGCGGCGAAAATATTATTTTCCGTTTTGAAATTGAAGATATTGTTGTTACTCATTTGGGTGATTTAGGCGCCGAGCTTGATGATAAGCAATTAGAAAGATTAGAGGGTACAGATATTTTGTTAATTCCAGTTGGCGGCAACTTTACCTTAGATGCTCAGAAAGCTGTTTCAGTGATTAATCAAATTGAACCACGCATTATTATTCCAATGCATTATAAAGTGCCTGGTTTAAAGTTTGACTTAGACGCAGTTGAAAAGTTTTTGAAGGCAATCGCGATTAAACCTCGCCAAGAAGAGAAATTAAAAATTTCTAAGAAAGATTTGCCACAAGATAATATGGAATTAGTGGTGCTTTCTTTCTAAAATATGCCACGAAAAAAAATTGAAAAAATAAAAGTAAAAAAAGTTTCTAAAAAAACGGTTAAGCCACGCTCTAAAAAAACTTCACGATCGAAGGATCATGTTGTCACTAAAGAGAGCGCGGTTTTATTGTCAGGTGAGATGCATGGTCGCTCTATTGCTCATGGTCATTCTCCTTTTCAGTTAGAAGAACTTGATAAAAAAACCAAAAAAATTGATGATCGAAGTCAGCGTTTAATTATGTATATCGGTGTTAGTTTGATTATGGTTGTAATTGTTGTTTTCTGGATTATAAATTTGAAGAGTAGCTTAGGGCCAGACGCATTTTCTATCACTAGCGTTAATGGCACAAAGAAAGAGACGACAGCCGATTTTGAAAATCTCAAGAATGATTTAAGTAATTCAATATCTGAAGTTAAAGGTCAGATTAATAGCCTAGAGGAGATAGCTAAGCAAAAAGAAGCTGTGCCAACTTCAACTGCTAACCCTGCCACGGTCTCCGGTACGGCTAGCCCAATTTTACCAAACACTTTGCCCAATTAATTTTAATTTTTATGCCCAAAGGCAAGCAAACAAAACTTCCGTCTAAAAAAGACAAGCCAGAAGAAAATATTATTGATGAATCAATGGTCAACAATGTTGGTCATATTGAAGATCAGCCAATCGTCGACGAAATGCGTCGCTCTTATTTGGATTATGCCATGAGCGTTATTGTGGCTCGTGCTTTGCCAGATGTGCGTGACGGCTTAAAACCGGTCCACCGCCGTATTTTATATGCTATGTGGAACATTGGGCTAAGACCAAATGCTAAGTTCCGTAAATCGGCTACAGTGGTCGGAGAAGTGCTTGGTAAATATCACCCTCACGGTGATACGGCTGTTTATGATTCCATGGTTCGTATGGCACAGGATTTTGCTATGCGCTATCCCCTGGTAAGGGGCCAAGGAAACTTTGGTTCCATGGACGGTGACAACGCCGCGGCTATGCGTTATACCGAAGCTAAATTAGCTTCAATTTCTGAAGAACTACTTTCTGACATCGATAAAAAGACAGTTGATTTTTTGCCTAACTTTGACGGCTCACACCAAGAACCAAGAGTTTTACCAGCCCGCTTACCAAACTTGCTTTTGAACGGAAGCATGGGTATTGCGGTTGGTATGGCCACAAATATTCCACCACATAACTTACGTGAAGTTTCCGCCGCTATTTCTCATTTGATTGAAAATCCAGAAGCGACAGTTGAAGATTTAATGAATTTTGTTAAAGGACCAGATTTCCCAACCGGTGGTATTATTTATAATCGCGCTGAAATAATTCGAGCTTATGCAACTGGCAAGGGCGGCATTGTTATGCGCGGCCGAGCCGAAGTTGAAGAAACTAAAACCGGTAGTTTTTCCATTATTATTTCTGAGGTGCCATATCAAGTTAACAAAGCAACTTTAGTAGAAAAGATCGCTGATTTAGTTAAAGAGAAAAAATTAGAAGGCATTAGAGATTTGCGTGATGAATCTGACAAAGACGGTGTCCGCGTTGTGATTGAATTAAAGAAAGACGCCTTCCCTAAAAAGATTTTGAATAGTTTGTATAAGCAAACTCAATTACAAGAAACCTTCCACCTTAACTTGCTAGCTTTGGTCGATGGTATTCAGCCTAAGGTACTTAACCTTAAGGCGGTTTTAGAGGAATACATTAAACATCGTGAAGAGATTATCCGACGCCGCACAGAATTTGAATTAGAAAAAGCTCGCGATCGCGCTCATATCTTAGAAGGTTTAATGATTGCTTTGACTCATATTGATGAGGTTATTAAAGTTATTAAAGCTTCTCCAGATCGCGAAACCGCCAAGCTTAACTTAATGAAAAAGTTTAAGTTATCAGATCGTCAAGCCTTTGCCATTGTAGAAATGAAGCTTGGTTCTTTGGCTAACTTAGAAAGATTAAATATTGAAAAAGAATTAAAAGAAAAACAAGCCTTGATTAAAGAATTAGAAACCATTTTGAAATCACGCGTTAAGATTTTAAGTATTGTTAAAAAAGAATTGGCCGAATCAACTGAAAAATTCGGCGACGATCGAAAGACTACTGTTATGGAGCATGGTATCGGCGAATTCAGTACTGAAGATTTAGTACCAAATGAAGAATCAATGGTCTTAATGACCCGCGATGGTTATATTAAGCGCTTGCCACCTGATACTTTCAAAGTTCAAGCTCGCGGCGGCAAAGGCGTTATCGGCTTAACTACCAAAGAAGAAGACATGGTTGAATTTTTGTTCACTACCATGACTCATAATGATATTCTTTTCTTTACGACTCGTGGTCGTGTCTTCCAACTCAAAGCTTATGAAATTCCTGCTTCATCTCGTACGACTAAAGGACAAGCCATTGTTAACTTCTTGCAATTACCAAGTGATGAAAAAGTTACTTCAGTTTTGCCATTAGATAAAATTTCTAAGAGCGCTTTCTTATTCTTCGCCACTGAAAAAGGTGTAGTTAAAAAAGTTCCTTTAGATGAGTTTTCAAAAGTTAGACGCACTGGTTTGATTGCTATTAAAATGCGTCCTGATGATAAATTAATTTGGGCTAAACCAACTTCAGGCAAAGATGAAGTTCAGTTAATTACAGCACATGGTCAAGCGATTCGTTTTAAGGAAAGCGATGTTAGACCAATGGGACGTAATGCTTCTGGTGTTTGGGGTATGCGTTTAAAGAAGGGTGATACTGTAGTTGGTATGGGAATTATTCCTAGCGACAAAGAAAAAGTTAAAAAATATCAGGTGCTTTCAGTCATGGCTAACGGCTTTGGAAAGCGAACTCCAATTGGACTTTATAAGGTTCAGGCTCGTGGTGGTTCTGGTATTAAAACAGCCAAGATAACCGATAAAACCGGACAGCTAACTAACGCCTTCGTGATTAGTAGTGAAATGATGACTGACAAAGATATTATTATTATTTCCAATAAAGGACAGGTTATTAGACTACCATTTAAGACGGTTAATGAGCTTGGACGTGACACGCAAGGTATCCGTTTGATGCGCTTTAAAGAGGAGGGGGACGCCGTAGCTTGTGTAACCTGGAGTTAGTAAATTGACCCTAAAATACAACTAGCGTATAATAGGGAAACTATAATAATTTCAAATTTTCAATTTCAAATTTTTAAATAATGCTTTAATTTTCAATTTTTTAAATTTAAGCATTAAAAATTGTTTTGAAATTTAGAATTTAAAATTTATAATTGTTTTAATTATTATTAATTATTTTATATGGAACACGAGACACCAGTCGTCCACCATGCTGGAGGCAGTCTTAAGAAAAAGTTTGATGGTAAGTCAAACCTAATTATTGCCTTAGGCGCCGTGGTTGTTATTTTAGTTGTTGTCGCAGGTATTAATTTTGGCGGCGGCATCTTCAAGTTTAATAAAAATCTTTCGCCAGACCAGGCTAAAGCCAAGGCTGAAGAATTTATTAATAAGAATCTTGTTCAAGGTACAACTGCTTCTGTTACTGAAGTAACAGACTATAGTGGTAGTTTGTATAAACTAAAAGTTAAAGTTGGTACAAACGAAATTGATTCTTACATCTCAAAGGATGGTAAAGAATTTTTCCCACAGTCAATGAAGATCGATGATATTGCTGCATCAACCGGCACTAAGACCGATACGGCCGCCACTAACACACAGACTCCAGTAACTCCTGCCGATATTGTTAAATCAGATAAGCCAAAAGTTGAAGTCTTTGTTATGAGTCATTGCCCATATGGTACTCAGATTGAAAAGGGTATTGTTCCTGTTATGGAAACTCTTGGTAACAAGGCTGATATTCAAATTAAATTTGTTAACTATGCTATGCATGGCCAAGTTGAAGTTGAAGATAATATTCGTCAGTACTGTATCAGTAAGGAACAGAATGATAAATATACAAAATACTTGTCATGTTTTCTTAAGGCCGGTGATTATAAGGGTTGCATTTCAAGTACTGGCATAGATCAAGGTAAACTAGACTCATGTTTTAAGGCAACTGACTCTAAATATAATCTATTGAAGAGCTTTAATGATAAATCAACTTGGAACGGAAGCTTCCCTCCGTTTTCGATTAACGAAGCTGAGAACAAGGCTTACGGCGTTCAAGGTTCTCCAACTCTAGTTATTAACGGTAAACAAGTTGAGGTTGGTCGAGATAGCGCTAATTTATTAGCAGCCGTCTGCGCGGGCTTTAATAAGAAGCCAGCTGAGTGTGATACTAAGTTAGCTAGCGCCTCTCCTTCAGCCGGTTTTGGCGAAGGAACTGATACCAGTGGCTCAGCTGCTAATTGCGCGCCAGCCAATTAAGGTTTAGATTTTAAACCCCGCGCCCTATATGGTGCGGGGTTTTTTGTTATATTAGCCATTTCTGGGGGGTATATATTGACAATTTATCATATATATGATATAATATAGAAAGTTCATTAAAAAGTATTAAGTAATTTATTGAATTCCTGAGTTTCAGGGTTTTAATAAATTACTTAATAATAAACTTAACTTGAAGGGGAAAAATGAACTTTAAAAACCTAGGTATTTTAGTGAATATTTTCATGGTAGTGGGGTTGCCGTGTTCCTTGTATACCATATGGAATCAATCTAATATTATCGAAGAACAATCTCTGACAATAATTAAATTTACTCCGATGGTTCAAGAACATAAAATTCAGAACGAAGCTGACAGTAGCTTAGCTGCAAAATTAACATCAAGTAGTTTTTGGTATTCCTGGGGTGGATGGTTAGTAACAGATGAGCCATTTACAGAGGTAAATGGTACTACTACATTACCCGGTAAAACTGTTGATTGTAAAAAACGACTTTATGCTCTTGATAGCTGCAATTCAAGGACGGTTCCTTTAGAAGATCATGACTTAGTAGTCTTTTCAACTCCAACTGAATGGGAAAAAAATTTCAAAGAATGTTTGGTTGCGGGGGAAAGACTTATCTGCAAGAAAATAATACACTATTAAAAAACTAAAATATTAATTTTAAAGAAAGGTAATTAAATTGAAAAATTTAGCATTTATTTTTGTGTTGCTTGTTCTACTATCCGGTTGTTCTTTGGAGCAAAAATCAATCGACTATAATGAAGGAAGTAAAAATTACCCTGGAGTTAAAGAGGGTGAAGTTTTTCTGAGAATTATATCTACTGAATTTTTGCCGGATGTAGCATACTGCCCAAATAGTAGCGGACTTCTTATGTTTTCGATGGTTTATAGTGAAGATGCTCTTTTCTATAATTTTTGTAAAATTGATTATACAACTAAAAGAGTCGGCGACGTAGCTTATATGAGTTCTGGGAAAATTGTTCCTAATCATGTACCAGTTTTTGTAAGTGCGGTAGAGTGGGAAATGAAACAAAAAGAGTTTATAGAATGGAAAAAATCTATGGGCTTTGAATAGTTATAAAATTTTAGGAGCTGTTGAATTAATTTTCAACAGCTCTTTTTACTTTTTTCTAGAATCATTAGATGTACCGCTTATTTTCAGCTACTCTTGATTTTTATTAAGCTTTATGATATAAATAGCGTACTAAAAAGTAACTGAATATCGCCTGTAATTAAACTTCTAGCTAAGGCGACTAGAAGACCAGCTCTCAATTAGAGATCAAGTTGGTTAAAGCAGTCTTTTTTTATATCTATGTCAGATAAAACAAACGCAAATTCCATGAGTGATTTTGCAAATTTAATTAAAGATGATGAATTTAAGATTCCTCAGGTTGGTGATACTGTCACTGGCACAATTTTAGCTTCTTCAAAAGCTGAGGTTCGTCTTGATATTGGTGGTCGTTTAATTGGTGTTGTCCGCGGTCGTGAATTATATTTTGAAGCTGGTGAATACGCCAAGCTTAAACCCGGCGACAAAATCGATGCTACTATTATTGACGTTGAAAATGAAAATGGAGAATTAGAACTTTCCTTCCGTCATGCTGGCGAAGAAAAGACTTGGCAGTTATTGGAAGAATCATTTGAAAAGAAAAAGCCTATCATGGTACGCATCAATGCGGCCAACCGTGGTGGTTTGTTAGTTAGCTACGCTCAAATTCCTGCTTTCTTGCCAGTCTCACAATTATCACCAGAAAATTATCCTCGTGTTTCCGGCGGAGATAAAACAAAGATTTTAGAAAAATTAAAATCTTTAGTTGGTACAGAGTGTGAAGTTAAGATTATTACTTTTGACAAAAAAGAAGGTAAGTTGGTTGTTAGTGAAAAAGATGCTTGGCAAGAAAAACAGAAAGATGTTATTTCTCAGTTTAAGGTTGGTGATTCTGTTGAAGGCCGCATTATTGCTGTTACTAGCTTTGGTGTCTTCGTTAACTTCGGCGGCAATCTCGAAGGCTTGATTCACATTAGTGAATTAGCTTGGCAGAGAATTGAAGATCCATCTGAAGTTTATAAAGTAGGTGACATGGTTAATGCACAAATTATTGCCATCGAAGGCGCTAAGATTTTCTTGTCAGCCAAAAAACTCATGGCTGATCCTTGGGAAGGTGTTGAAAAGAAATATGCTGTTGGTCAAACTGTCCAAGGTACAATTCTAAAAGTAAATCCATTTGGTTTATTTGTTGAATTAGACAAAGATATTCATGGTCTAGCTCACGTTAGCCAACTAGGCGTTACGACTGGTGAAAAGATTGATGATATCTATAAGTCTGGTCAAGTAATGGACTTTTCTATTATCTCACTTGATAGCAATGAGCATCGTCTTGGTTTAGCTATTCCTGGAAAAGCTAAAGATAAAAAAGCTGGTAAGAAATCTAAGTCTAAGGATAAGACCAGCGAAGACAAAGATGAGAAAGAATCATCCTCCGCTGAAGCTACAGAAGGCAAGGAGGTTGTGGAAGAAGTAAAAGAAGATAATAAAGAAGAAACAGTTACAGAGTAATTTAGATGCTGATAAAAATCACCCGCCAACTTGGTGGGTGATTTTTTGTAAATTAACTCACCCCTGGCCCCTCTCTACGCTGACGCGTAAAGAGGGGAAATCTTAATATTAAGTTTTTATATTAAAAAATTTTTAGTAATAGTGTCAAAATAAATTATGAGCAATCACCAGGTGGATAAGAGTGCAAAATGTTATTAGATAATAAAACTATTATTTATAATTTCCCCTCTTTGCCCGCCGACTGGCGGGTAGAGAGGGGTCAGGGGTGAGTTAATCTAAAATTATAGGCAGTTACCTTTTATGGTTTGTTAAAGGAGATTAATTTTGCTATAGTATAAGTACATTAATTGAATTTAATTTATATTATATGGCCAATTTACTTGAGGTGTCTCGTCGCAAGTTAAGCGATATTCAGCGTTTCTTCATTGTCACAGGTATTATCATGTTGATTTTAGCTGTGCTAATTGTTTGGACCGATGCTTTATTAAAACTACTTGTTGGCTTGGTTATTCTTCTAATTTCTTACAGCTTATTTTACGTGGCCTACAAGGTCCATGCGATTCGCAAGATACTTGACTAGGCAAGCTAAAGGCTGTAAAATGTTCCCACTATGAAACCTTTAGTTAAAAATTTTCTTATTCTCTTGGTAGCGTTCCTTTTCTTAGGAGCGCTGCTTTCGCTATGGAACGGAAATACTAAGAAGCCTGATTCAATTGCATTGGGCCAGGTTGCTAGCGAAATTAAAGATGGTAAGGTTGATAAAATTGATATTAATAAAGATGAGCTAAATATCTCTTTAAAAGATGGTAGTAAGCAAATTGCCACCAAAGAAACTGGTCAACCATTAACAGAATTATTAGCTGGTTTTGGTGTTCCCTCAGATAAAATATCAGCTGTACAAATTAAAGTTGATACGCCATCTAGTTTTGATAATTGGGTAGCAATTTTAGTTCCCTTTCTTGTCCCATTACTTTTGATTGGTGTCTTTATTTTCTTCATGATGCGTTCAGTTCAAGGGGCTAATAATAAAGCTATGACTTTTGGCCAATCACAAGCCAGAGAAACAAATACTCAAGCTAAGGATCGCGTTACCTTTAAAGATGTAGCTGGTGTTAAGGAGGCTAAAGAAGAATTATCAGAAGTGGTTGATTTTTTACGAGAACCGCAAAAGTTTACTGCCCTTGGTGCGCGTATTCCGCGCGGAGTTTTATTATTAGGTAGTCCTGGAACCGGTAAAACGCTTTTGGCTCGTGCCGTCGCGGGTGAAGCTAATGTACCTTTCTTTAGCATTTCCGGTTCTGAATTTGTTGAAATGTTTGTTGGTGTTGGTGCTTCTCGTGTTCGTGATTTATTTAAGCGCGCGAAAAAGAGTGCTCCTTGCATTGTCTTTATTGACGAAATTGATGCGGTTGGTCGTAAGCGCGGCGCCGGTATCGGTGGCTCACACGATGAACGCGAACAAACCCTAAACCAAATTTTAGTAGAAATGGATGGCTTTGAAATTAACGACGGCGTTATTGTCATGGCAGCAACTAATCGTCCCGATGTGCTAGATCCTGCTTTAATGCGTCCTGGACGTTTTGATCGTCAGGTTATTTTAGATGAACCAGATATTGCTGACCGCGAAGCAATCTTAGAAATTCACGCTCGTAAAAAGCCTTTAACTAAAGATGTGTCTTTGCGCAAGATTGCTGAACGCACACCTGGTTTTTCTGGTGCGGATTTAGCTAATGTTTTAAATGAAGGTGCGATTTTAGCAGCGCGACATGATAAAAAAATTATTTCTATGGCTGAACTTTTTGAAGCCATTGAAAAAGTTTTACTAGGACCGGAGCGAAAATCTCGTGTTCTAAATGTGCGTGAAAAAGAAGTTACGGCTTATCATGAAGCAGGTCACGCTATTGTTGGGCACTTTTCTCCTAACTCAGATCCGATTCATAAGATTTCTATTATCTCACGCGGCATGGCTGGTGGTTATACAATTAAAGTCCCAACCGAGGATCGTCACATGCACACTAAAGCTTATTTCATTGACGAGATTGCGGTATTGCTCGGTGGTTACCTAACTGAAGAAATGATTTTCCACGAAGTGACAACTGGTGCAACCTCTGATCTGCGCCGTGCTACAGCTTTAGCCCGTCGTATGGTAACTGATTTTGGTATGTCTGATAAACTTGGTCCAAGAACATTTGGTGAAAAAGAAGAAATGGTTTTCCTTGGTCGTGAAATTCATGAACAAAGAGATTATAGTGAAAAGGTCGCCGAAGAAATTGATGTTGAAATTAATAATTTCATTAGTCAAGGAAGAGTTAAGGCTGAAAAGATAATTAAAGAACAAAGAGCCGTGATTGAGAAGGTGGCTCAACTATTACTAAAGCAGGAGACTATTGAGCAAGATGAATTTAATGTCTTAGTAGGAGAAAAAGAGAAGTTGGTTGAGACAACAAAAGATTAATCAAAAAGCTGTTAAAAAGGCCCCAAATACGGGGTCTTTTTAGTTATTATTGACAAAATCTATAATATATGATATAATATCATTATTAAAATAGTTCATTGAAAATAGGGTTTTATTGGATTAATTAATAAGTTTGCCTGTTCCAGGTCAGCCTATTAATTAATCTAATAAATATTAACCTTAAATAAAATAATGAAAAAATTAGTAGCATTCATCGCGCAAAAAATAAAAACACCAATTTTTGTTTATTTTGCAGCACAGGCTTTAATTATTTTTTTGTTCACTTTTTTTGTAATGGGTTTTCCTTTAAAAATAAGTGTACTGTATACCTTCGGTGGATCATCTGCAATTTTTGCAATGCTTGCACTCATTTGGGTTGTGTCTCTTTTTATAGTGTTTAATTGTATAATGATTTTTGTTGGAGTACCAATAGAAAAAACACATCCGCTTTCTAGAGCATTTTCGAAACTTTTTGATATTCTCAATTGGTTTGATGGTAGCAATAAGAAAGTCGATAAATGTAATATTATATAAATTAATTAAAACTAAAATTAATAAAATTTACCCTAAATAAGGGAGAAAAGGAATCTACAGTGGAAGAGATTTACAGTGTTCTCGTAGTTATTCATCATCAGTACTTGATACCATCATTTGTATTTGCCGTAATACTCGGTTTACTATGGCTTGCATTTCCAGTTAAGGGGCTTTTTATCATTTATGATTATCTTAAAAGCACCAACTGGTCCGTAAAAGAAAGTATCAATCGTGAGGCAAATGAATTACACCATGATCAAATGTATTATAATGAAATAATGCATTTTCCTATATGGCTGCTAAAAATATTTGCCTGTCTCGAAGCTGTTACTATATTTGTAATGATAATAGTATATATAGTATATATTTTACTATTAATAGTAGCCGTTTTCGTTCCTTTAATATAATAATTCCAGGAAAGCCACATGTATAAACTTACATGGGGCTTTTTTAATATCCGCTTTAATGTTATAATAAAAGCATATTATCTTAACAAATCCCTATGTCACTATATCGTTCTATTATCAGGCAATCTTTCGTAGTTGCCTGGAAGCATAAATATCTTTGGCTCTTTGGTTTGTTTGCTACTTTATTAGCTAGCAATTTTGAAATTGAATTAGTTAATCGTTTTATTAATCGCGACAACTCAACCATGTATGACTGGAAGCGTTGGGCAGATACTGGTATTTTTAGTTCACGAGCTTGGTATAGTTTTATTGACTTAGCCAAGGCTGATACAACGGCTTTCATCTCACTACTTGTTGTCTTTATTGTTTTAATAATTTTGTTATTGGCAATGCTTTGGTTGTCAGTTACTTCTCAGGGTGCACTAGTTAATAATTCGCTAAAGGCTTTAGCTGAAGGTAGTAAAACTTCTACAGCAGCTGAAAGAAAACACGATACTGCTGTTGGCTTTAAACAGGGACGTAAAAGCTTTTGGCCAGTGTTGTGGGTTAATGTTTTAGTAAGAGTAGCTGTCTATATTTTGGCCCTAGTTACACTTGTCCCTATTTTCAATGGTTCGACCGTCAGTCTTACTTTAGCAATTGTTTATTTTGTAGTTTTCATTGTTCTATTGGCCGTAGCTTTGGTCTTAGCTTTTATTACTAAGTATGCTATTGCTTATATTGTTTTGAAAAATCAATCTCTAGGTAAAGCCATTAAATCAGCTTATAAATTATTCATGGACAATTGGCTGGTTAGTCTAGAAATGACTTTTATACTTTTTGCAATTAGTATCCTTTTCAGCCTAGCTTTAATTTTGGGTGTTATGGTGGTAGCTATTCCCGTTACCTTTGTATACATAATTGGCTTGTTATTAAATTCTTTCCCGCTCTTTTTAACAATGTTAATTTTTGGCATAATAATCTCTTTGGCAATCATTGTTATTGGAGGTGCTTTCGTAACAGTAGTTCAGACAACAGCTTGGGTTCATTTGTTTACTCAGCTTAACGCCGGTAAGGCTCCAGAAAGCAAGCTAGAAAGAGTTTTCTCTGATGTTCTCTAGATTGTAATTTATTAAAAATAAAGGCTTTACTCTAATAGAGCTTCTGGTTGTCATCGCGATAATCGGAGTTTTATCTACCATGGCTATAATAGCCCTAGGCAACGCTAGAGCTAAAGCTAGAGATAGTAAAAGAGTTGCTGATATAAAACAGATATCTACTGCTCTAGAATTATATTACGCAGATAATAATAGCTATCCTACTATTATTACTCCAGGTAATAGCATAACATCACCAGATGGTACTAAGACATATATGGCTAGCATTCCTAATAACCCTAGCCCCAGAAATGATGGAAATTGTCCTGACGCTAACTACGGCTACATGTATATTACTAATACAAATAGCTATTATCTTTATTCTTGTACTAACTCCACTGTCGGTAGTTTAACGGCCGGTGCTGTTACTGTTAAACCAGATAGTCCGATCACCAATGAGCCTTTATCCGGTCTAGTTGCTTGGTGGAAGCTTGATGAAGGTTCTGGTACAACGGCTTATGACAGTAGTGGCAACGGAAATACCGGAACATGGGCTACGGGTGGCACTCATTATATAGCAGGTAGAGTCGGAGCCTATGCAGGAAGTTTTAATGGTACTAGTGACTATATAAATTGCGGAATATCAGCTTCGGTTATGATTAGTACTGGGACTATTACTGCCTGGGAAAAATTTACTCTTGGTGGAACTTATTTTTATCTTTTTAACTGGAGCCCAGGTCTTCCTGGTGTAGAGGTTAAACATTACTATGATTCAGCTATTATTTATTTAGCAGGTGCTAACTATGAATATTTTACAACAACTCCTGTTAATTATTTAGATGGTAACTGGCATCATGTGGCTTTTGTTATTACTGGAAACGGTGTAAATGATATTGTGAATTCAAAAATGTATGTTGATGGGCAAGAAGAAACCGGCTCTGGTCCAGCTAATGGTACAGCGCCAGTTGCAAAGACCGGTTGTTATATAGGATGGCCAGGCGGGAGCGTTAATTATATTGATGATCTGCGTATTTATAATCGCGCACTATCAGCTGCTGAAATTTCAGCTCTCTACAATGCTACAAAATAAAAGATTAAAACTTGGCTTCACTCTCATCGAACTACTCGTGGTAATAGCAATTATTGGCGTACTCTCTACCATGGCTATAATAGCTCTAGGTAATGCTAGAGCTAAAGCTAGAGATAGTAAAAGAGTTGCTGATATAAAACAAATATCTACGGCACTAGAACTATATTATAGTGACTATAATACTTATCCTACTATTATTACTCCAGGTAACAGCCTAGCTTCACCAGATGGTACTAAAACCTATATGGGTAAAATACCAACAAACCCAACGCCGCGGAATGATGGAACTTGCGGAGACAATAATTATTCTTACGCCTCTACTTCTGATAATACAAATTACAGTTTAAATTTTTGTCTCGGTAATGCTGTAAGCTCTACACCAGCTAGTATCAACAGTGCTTCAAACACTGGTTTTGGAACTGCTCCGGGTCTCATTGGCTGGTGGAAATTTGATGAGGGATCTGGCACAACCGCGATTGATTCAAGTGGAAATAATAAATCAGGAACATTGGTTGGTAGCCCTACTTATGTTGCTGGTAAAAGCGGCAATGCCTTACAATTTACTGGAACCAATCTTGTCAGGATTGGCGCTAACTCAGATTTTGTTTTTCAAGAGGGCAATTATTGGACAATTAGCTTATATGTTAATACCACAAGCAGTTACGTTGGCGCAGGAACTACTGGAGCGGATATTCTAGGTAAGGCCATTGTTGGCGCAACATCTGCCTACGCAATTACAGTTGGCAACGTTAATGGTTCTGGCATGGATAATAAAGTTGGGTTTACCATTGATAGTGCTCCTGGAAATAACTATTCTACTGGAAATCCGGCTATACCTGCTTTAAATGATGGTTTGTGGCATCATATTGTAATTGTTTATGATGCTTCAAGTGGACCAACCTATACTAAAGGAACAATCTATTATGATGGAACATCATATGGAACTTACAATGCAAACACTTTAAAGACCGGTTGGGCGACTAGTAGTTCTTATGCTCTAGCAATCGGTACGGCCTATGTTTCTTGTCCTAGTTTGTGTTTTAGTGGGAAGGTTGATGATGTTAGAATTTATAATCGTGCATTATCGGCCGCCGAAGTTATAGCTTTATACAATGCTACAAAGTAAAAAAATAAAATTAGGATTTACCTTAATTGAACTTCTGGTTGTCATAGCAATAATCGGTGTTTTATCTACCATGGCAATCATTGCGCTAGGTAGCGCTAGAGCTAAAGCCAGGGATAGTAAAAGAGTTGCTGATATAAAACAAATATCTACAGCCCTAGAATTATATTATGCAGACAATAGTAATTATCCCACTACCATGACAGTTGGTGGTGCCTTAGTTTCACCATCAGGCGTTACTTATATGGGATCTATTCCATCTAACCCTACGCCAAGGAATGATGGTGACTGCCCTAGCAATGATTATAGCTATATCTATAGTACTACTACTAATAAATATTCCCTTGGCTTTTGTTTGGGTGGTAGTTTTTCAAATTTTAGCTCAGGTTTTAATATGGCTACTAATGAGGGCTTTTTTAGTTCAGTACCTACAAGAAATCTGTCGCTGTGGCTAAAGGCAGACTCTATTAATCTTAATAATGGAGATCAGGTTGCTGCCTGGAGTGATTCTGGCCCAGCCAGTAGAATAGCAACGGCTATTTCTTCAACTGTTAGGCCGATATATAAAACTGGTGTTATTAATTCTAAGCCGATTGTTCGCTTTGACGGTATAGACGATGTTTTGACTTTATCTTCAGCGATAAATAACGCAAGAACAGTGTTCTTTTTGATTAAGTGGGATGGTCAAATGACGTCATATGTTCCACTTTTAGGTTCTTTGTCTTATTATGATTTTCACGGCACTGCGTCAAGTGTATATGTTTTCGATTCCTTGTATACTTCGGCATATATAAAGAATGGGTTAGCCTGGAATAACGGAGTAAGCATAGATCCATTATCTATAGCAAAAGATAGATCAAATTTTCAATTGATCGAATTTCAAACAACTAGTGACGTAAGGACTGATAATATATCATCGGATCGATCAATACCAACGAGAAATCTAAATGGCGATGTTGCTGAGATTATTATTTATGACATAAGTCTGAGTAACTCAGAAAGAAAACAGGTAGAAAACTATTTAGGCAATAAATATAATTTATCGATAGTTAATTAATTATTGCAGAGTTAACGAGATTATTATGATTCATAGTGTATTGGAAAAATCTTATAGCAAGAAAGGCTTCACTCTCATCGAACTACTCGTCGTAATAGCCATTATTGGTGTACTCTCTACTATGGCTATAATAGCTCTAGGTAATGCTAGAGCTAAAGCTAGAGATGCAAAAAGAGTTGCTGATATAAAACAAATAAGCACAGCGTTAGAATTATATTACGCTGATAATAATAGCTATCCTACTATTATTACTCCAGGCAATAGTCTTACTTCTCCCTCCGGCTCTATTACTTATATGAGCGCTATTCCGTCTAACCCTACTCCGAGAAATGATGGTAACTGTTCTAACTCAGATTACTCTTACTCAAGCAATAGTAATAATTCATCATTTTCAGTCTCTACTTGTCTAGGATCTAGTTCAAGTAATATTAACGCCGGTGTGGTATCGTACTCCCCTGAGGGAAGCTTTAATTGTGGTCAGAAGATGTCGGACGTTGAGGGCACTCAGTATGACACTGTCCAAGTAGGTTCACAGTGTTGGATGAAACAGAATCTTAGAACAAAAAAATACCCTGATGGATCTTGCATAAATTCTGGCTGCCCAAATGCTTCAGCATCTGATAATGGTCTAGGCAGATCTTGTTACGGAAATAACGAAGTTAATCCTTCGCCTTTCTCGGCTGGTGGTTGTGATACTGACGGAGCCTTATATACCTGGACGGCCGCAATGAATGGTTCAACTATAGCAGGCGCTCAGGGTATTTGTCCTAATGGATGGCACTTGCCAAGCGATGTGGAATATAATACATTAGATCAATATTTGACTGACTCAGGTCAGGTGTGTGATGCAAATAGATCTAGTTCTATAAATGGATGTTTTGGCGCTGGAACTAAGCTCGGAGTTGGCGGTACAAGCGGGTATGAAGCAATTAAAGCTGGTTATCGACTAGTTGACGGTTCAACCTTTGGTGCTAGAACAACGCATGTTATATATTGGTCATCAACTCAGTCTGGCGCAAATGCCTATCACCGTGAAATTTCAACGATGTATTTCTCCGGCTTAGTTTATCGAGCTCTCCATAGTAAATTATCAGCGATGTCTATCCGCTGTATAAAAAATTAATTAAAAAAATGAAAACCGCCAGCAATAAGCTGGCGGTTTCTTTCTTGCCCGCTACGCGGGCTAAGTCGGTAGTGGAAGTCTTGGCATTTCTACTTGGTGATGTTGTTGGTTTAGAACATAGCGTTGAATAGTCATTTCATCTAAAC